>JAIXQK010000068.1 GCA_027485795.1 Oxalobacteraceae bacterium | reverse complement strand
GATGCAAAAACGCAGGGCGCACGTTGCATGGATTGCGGTATTCCGTTTTGCAATACGGGCTGTCCGGTCAATAACATCATCCCGGATTGGAATGACTTGGTATATCGCGGTAACTACCGCGAAGCCCTCGATGTCCTGCACTCCACCAATAATTTCCCGGAGTTCACCGGCCGTATTTGCCCTGCGCCTTGCGAGTCAGCATGCACGCTCGGCATTAACGATGATCCTGTGGGTATCAAGTCGATTGAGCACTTCATCATCGACAAAGGCTGGGAGAATGGTTGGGTAGTACCACAGCTGCCATCGGTGAAGACCGGCAAGAAGGTGGCAGTGGTCGGTGCGGGTCCGGCCGGTATGGCAGCTGCGCAGCAGTTGGCGCGTGTGGGTCATGATGTGACCCTGTTCGAGAAGAATGATCGCGTCGGCGGATTGCTGCGCTACGGTATTCCCGACTTCAAGATGGAGAAGTCGCATATCGATCGTCGGGTTGAACAGATGAAGGCCGAGGGTGTGCACTTTCGGACCAGTGTTCTCATCGGTAAAGACTTCCCCCAACAAATCATGAGTCTGGCGAAAGAAACAATTTCACCGGATCAGTTGCAGCAAGAATTTGATGCCGTGATCATCTCGGGTGGCGCCGAGCAGCCGCGTGACTTGCCAGTGCCGGGCCGCGAGTTGGACGGAGTACATTTCGCGATGGATTTTCTGCCGCAACAAAACCGCGTGAATGCGGGCGATAGTCTCAAGCAGCAGATCAAGGCAAGCGGCAAGCACGTTGTGGTGATTGGTGGTGGTGATACGGGTTCGGACTGCGTCGGTACTTCGAATCGTCACGGTGCTGCCTCGGTCACCCAGTTCGAATTGCTACCGATGCCACCGGAGCAAGAAAATAAACCGATGGTCTGGCCGTATTGGCCAACCAAGCTGCGCACATCCTCGTCGCACGAAGAGGGATGTGAACGCGACTGGGCAGTTGCCACCAAGCGCCTCGAAGGTAAAAATGGCAAGGTCGAGAAGTTGATTGCTGCGCGAGTCGAATGGAAAGACGGCAAGATGGTTGAAGTACCAGATTCCGAATTCGAATTGAAAGCCGACTTGGTACTGCTGGCGATGGGTTTTGTCTCGCCCGTCAGTCCGGTACTGGACGCCTTTGGTGTCGACAAGGATGCTCGCGGCAACGCCAAGGCAACGACGGATGGCGACGGCTGTTACCAGACGTCGGTGCCCAAAGTGTTCGCTGCGGGCGATATGCGTCGTGGCCAGTCGCTGGTGGTGTGGGCAATTCGCGAAGGTCGGCAATGCGCGCGCGCCGTCGATGAATTCCTGATGGGCGAATCTGTATTGCCGCGTTAATCTGCGCGCTAGAAAAAGGGTCGATCAAAACACACCGAATTGCAGTGTGTTCTGATCGGCCCTTTTCTAGTGTGGTTCACTCGTTGTAGTTTGCTCGACTCGGCCGGAGAGACGCGGCACACCTTTGGCATCGATACTGACTTCATTAATTCGCCAGCTCATCCCGCCTGCTTGTTTCAAAGTCAGTTCCAGTAGCCAGCCGGTCCGCGTGTCGCGATCGCTGAAGCCATCGAAAACAAAATTACCCAGACTGTAAAAAATCGGCTTGCCCTGATAAACCTCGATGTCTTGGGTCACATGCGGGTGACCGCCGACCACCGCGTCAGCGCCACTGTCGATCATCAGGCGCGCCAGTTGGCGCTGCCGGGGTGAGGCGAGTTTCTGATACTCCCAGCCCCAGTGCGGGTAGACGATCAGAAAATCCACGCCTAGTATCTGTTTGGTGTGCTGGATTGCCTCCACCACCATGTCCTCATCCAGCCAGGCAATACCAGGCGCGTCTTCAAGTGCTTCAAAGCTGCGTGGGAAGAAACCGTTATAGCCGAGGATGGCAATCCGCTTGCCACGGACTTCTCGGATGTAGGGCTGATGCGCAGCGCGCAGATTTCGCCCGCCACCAAAATAAGGCATCTGATGCCGCTCGAGCAGTTGCAGCATCTCGCTGAATGCGCCTTTGCCAAAATCACCCGAGTGATTATTCGCTAGCGACACGGCGCTGAAATATTTTTTCAGCAAACGAAGTGATTGTTTCGGCGCACGGAAGGTATAAGGCTTGGGCTCAGGCTTGCCGCTGGAGGCAATGACGCATTCGAGATTGCCGATCGCGATATCTGCATCTTTCAGCACCGCCGCCACATGACGAAACGGGTCTTTCCCGGAGCGGATCAATCGCCCCGGCCCATCCGCCAGCATGACATCACCGGCGAATACCACCCTGATGTCAGAACCTTGGGCAAGTGCCGGCCCCTGACTAGCCCAAACAATCATCAATAAAAGACCGAGCCGCCTTAGCATTCTCTACTCACAGTACATTCGGCATTGGTAAAGAACTTCTCGCTCCAGCTCGGATGCGTAGACTTTGTTCAAGCCGAAATCAAGACCTTCTTTGGGGCATGCGCTCGGTGGCAGAGGGTACTCCGATGCATGCAGCAATACAAACGATCGACCGCGCCGCTCGTAAAGAAAAGTTTTCAGCTTGCTTCGCTGCGGCAGCCACTGCGCTTGAAAACGGAAACGGTCTTCGAGTGAAACGGATTGAAAAGAGAATGCATCTGCAGCAGGTCGAACGATGATCCGCTCTGCTTTCCCGCCGTATTCAGCATCACAGGCAATATTGAGCGACGTTGCCAAGCCGGCATGACTGATGCCAAATACGAGCGTCAGCAGCTGAAGTGTCAATTTCATGCGGTGATCGTGGCCAGAGTTATGCGTTTATACCACCCCAAGTTAGCGCGGCCTCAGCCACGATCGCTGAGCTATTCCGGGCGCATGTTTTACAATGGGCGTTTCCTTCGTCTCCGAGCACCCTCTTGTCTCACCTCGTCGATATCCGCGATTTGAACTTCGGCTACAACGAGCGGCCAATTCTTGCCGGGCTCACGATGCAATTTGAGCGTGGCAAGGTCATCGCCGTGATGGGTGGTTCCGGGTCCGGCAAGACCACCGTGCTGCGGCTAATTGGTGGGCAGATCGCTGCTCAGTCCGGCAGCGTGACGGTGGATGGTCAGAACTTGGCTGCACTGGATCAGGCCAGCTTGTATCGATTGCGCCGCCGGATGGGTATGCTGTTTCAGCATGGCGCCTTATTCACCGACCTCTCGGTGTTTGACAATGTGGCATTCCCTTTGCGTGAGCACACGGCTTTACCAGCGTCGATGATCCGTGATCTAGTCCTGATGAAGTTGCACGCAGTCGGCTTATCAAATGCAGCCTCCCTCAAGCCGAGCGAGATTTCAGGGGGTATGGCGCGACGCGTTGCGCTCGCACGTGCGATTGCGCTGGATCCTCAACTGATCATGTACGACGAGCCGTTTGCGGGCTTGGACCCGATCTCGATGGGCGTTACGGCGAATTTGATCCGTAAGCTCAATGATGCACTGGGGTCGACCTCGATTGTGGTGTCACATGACGTAAACGAATCTTTCTTGATCGCTGACTACGTCTATTTTCTCTCGCAGGGCTGCATCGTTGCGCACGGTACACCTCAAGAGATGCGTGCTTCGTCCGATCCGTATGTGAAGCAGTTTGTAAACGCACAAGCCGATGGACCCGTACCCTTTCATTACCCGGGGCGACCGATTGACGAACTGCTCGGCCTGGGGGGCGACGCATGATCGACTGGCTCGCCGATATTGGTAGTCAGGTGCGGGGCGGGTTGGCCAATTTCGGCCTGCAGCTGCGAACCTTTGTTGCAATGTTGTTGGCGAGTGGTGGCTTGTTACGGCGCTTTCGACTCGTCACGGATCAGGTGCATTTCATCGGCAATTACTCGCTGGTGATCATTGCGGTCTCGGGCTTGTTTGTCGGTTTTGTGCTTGGCCTGCAAGGCTATTACACACTCAACAAATATGGCTCGGAGCAGGCGCTCGGGCTGCTTGTCGCTTTGTCACTGGTGCGCGAGTTGGGACCTGTAGTAACAGCGCTGCTGTTTGCAGGAAGAGCGGGCACCTCGCTCACGGCTGAAATTGGTCTGATGAAGGCCACCGAGCAATTAGCGGCGATGGAGATGATGGCGGTTAACCCATTGACGCGTGTATTAGCCCCGCGCTTTTGGGCAGGTGTGATTGCGATGCCCCTGTTGGCGGCGGTGTTCTCGGCGGTCGGTGTGCTGGGTGGCTATGTGGTCGGTGTCCTGCTGATTGGCGTTGATGAGGGTGCATTTTGGTCGCAGATGCAAGGCGGTGTCGAGCTGTGGGCTGACATCGGTAATGGTGTGCTCAAAAGCGTGGTATTTGGTGTGGCGGTGACGTTCATCGCGCTTTACCAAGGCTATATCGCGGCTGCGACTCCGGAGGGCGTGGCGCGAGCGACCACGCGCACAGTTGTAATTGGATCATTGATGGTGCTGTGGCTGGATTTTCTGCTAACAGCACTGATGTTCTCTTGAAGAGGAAAAAGGATGCAACGTAAATCCTTGGACGTGTGGGTTGGCCTGTTCGTGCTGATCGGCGCGACAGCGCTCATGTTTCTGGCGCTCAAAGTCGGCAACCTTGGTGCGATGAGTTTTGGCCCGGGCTACACGCTGGTGGCGCGCTTCGATAACATTGGCGGTCTGAAGCCACGTGCGCCAGTCAAAAGTGCCGGCGTGGTGGTGGGCAGGGTAGATTCAATCGGTTTTGATGACCGCACTTTTCAGGCGACCGTCACGATACGGATGCAGGCCGATGTGAAGTTCCCGCGCGACAGTTCAGCGAAAATTCTGACCTCTGGTTTGCTAGGTGAGCAGTACATTGGTCTTGACGCAGGCGCAGATGAAAAAAATTTCGGTGAGGGCGACCGCATCAAGATCACGCAATCGGCGATTGTGCTTGAAAACTTGATAAGCCAATTCTTGTTCAGCAAAGCCGCCGAGGGTAGCAAGGAAGCCGAAAAATGAAGACAACCCGAGCCGCCCGCCGTCTGGGTATTTTGGTAATTCTCCTTTCGTTAGGCGGCTGCGCCACGCCGGTTAGCCAGCGTTCCGACCCGCGCGATCCTTATGAAAATTTTAATCGTAAGGTGTTTGCGGTCAACCAAGTATTTGACCAAGTGCTGGTAAAGCCGGTTTCAAAAGGCTACTCCAACTACGTCCCGGACTTTGTGCAGTCTGCTGTCGGTAATTTCTTCGGCAACATTGCTGATGTCTGGACCGCGCTGAACAACTTTTTCCAGATGAAGCCGCGCGATGGGTTTCAAGACACCGGTCGCGTGTTGGTCAATACCACTCTGGGCGTTGCTGGTTTGGTCGATGTGGCGAGCAAACTCGGTTTAGCCAAGCATGACGAAGATTTCGGGCAGACACTGGGCGTATGGGGCATCAAGCCCGGCCCCTATGTCATGCTGCCCGTGTTTGGCCCGAGCACCATGCGAGATACTTTTGCCAAGCCCTTGGATTTGTATGCGGATCCCTTGAATTTAGTGGAGCCCTCGGTCGCTGAAAACTCACTACGCGCACTGCGGCTGGTAGATGATCGGGCCCGCTTGCTGCCCGCAACCGATATGATCGAGCGCGTGGCGCTCGACCCTTACCAGTTCGTTCGGGATGCCTATCTCCAGCGGCGCGAGTTGAAAGTACTCGACGGCGAATCCCCGCGTTGATCTGAACGCCCAATAAGGGCTGAGCCACCCATCGGATGATATGGCCGGGCTGAACAAAATTTGGTTATCATCAATAACCCTTTCTAACCGATCGCGACCAGATGTCCAAATGTTCAATGACGACGCTTCTTAAGCGTCTTGTCGCCTACCCCGTTGCCGTCATCGCCTTGCAACTTGGTACTGCTTGGGCGCAAGAGGCCCCGGATGCCTTGGTTAAGCGCGTGAGCGAGGAAATTCTGGCGATCGCGAAGACGGATAAACAGGTCCAAGCCGGTAATCAGGAGCGGATCATGGAAGTTGTGAGGGCCAAGATCCTGCCCCACATAAACTTCCAGCGAATGACCCAACTCACGGCGGGGCGCTACTGGCGGGAAGCGACGCCGGAACAGCAGCAGGCGCTGACGAATGAGTTCAGGACGCTACTGGTGTATACCTACGCCGGAGCCGTTGCCCAGATCCGCAATCAAACGCTCGAGTTCAAGCCGATGCGCGCTACCCCCGACGATACCGAGGTTGAGGTTCGTACAGCGGTGATTCAATCGCGTGGCGACCCGATTCAGCTCAACTATCGACTGGAGAAGGGCCCAAACGGTTGGAAGATTGTGGATGTCAACATTCTTGGCGCTTGGTTGGTTCAGACCTATCGCAATAGTTTTGCGGCGGAGATCCAGAAAGGCGGTATTGACGGGCTTATCAAGGCGCTCAATGAGCGTAACAAGCAACTATCTGCAGATCCTGCCAAGCCGGCCGCCAAGAGCTGACATGCCTTTTGCACCCACCACCTTGACCATGCACGAGGCAGAAGCGGTTCTGGCGCAAGGACTGCAAGCGATTGCGACCGGGGATACCGAGATTGATCTTGGCGCATTACAGCATTTCGATTCGGCGGCAGTGGCCACCCTGCTGGCGTGGCAGCGCGCGGCTACCAAGTTGGGTAAAACGCTTCATGTCACCCAGCACCCCCCCGGTCTGGATAGCCTGGCCAAGCTGTACGGCGTCGATCAGTTGCTGCCGCGCTAAGTTGTCGCCGAGTTTCCGGCGGTAAATCCCCTATAATCAAGGACTTTGCGCCTCTCGGCGCGCTAGCGCGTCACCCTTCCTCGCCAACATGGCTGCCATCCGGATTGACCAAGTCAAGAAACGCTTCGGCGCGCTGCAAGCGCTCGACGGCGTGTCGCTTGATATCGCCACCGGCGAATTTTTCGGCCTGCTGGGCCCGAACGGCGCCGGCAAGACCACGCTGATCTCGATCATTGCCGGACTCGCTCGTGCAGATCATGGCAGTGTCAGCATCCTTGGGCATGACGTGGTGAATGATTTTCGCGCCGCGCGTCGCGCCATCGGTGTGGTGCCGCAGGAGCTGGTGTTCGACCCGTTCTTCACGGTGCGCGAGACCTTGCGTATGCAATCCGGGTACTTCGGCATCTCAGGTAATGACGCCTGGATTGACGAGATCCTGCATGAGCTAGGTTTAACCACGAAGGCGGATACCAATATGCGCGCGCTGTCGGGTGGGATGAAGCGCCGGGTGTTGGTGGCACAGGCACTGGTGCATAAACCACCGGTGATCATGCTGGATGAGCCAACCGCAGGCGTCGACGTCGAACTGCGGCAGACGCTGTGGGGTTTCATTGGGCGACTCAACCGCGAAGGTCATACAGTGGTGTTGACGACCCATTACCTGGAAGAAGCGCAGGCACTTTGCAGCCGCATCGCGATGCTGAAGGCAGGGTCGGTTGTTGCGCTGGATTCGACCGCAGCGCTGCTCAAGCGTATCTCCGGCTCACAGTTGGTGGTACGTCTGGCTGAAGGTGTTTTACCGACTGAGTTGCACCGTCTGTTGCCTCACCCCGACGAGTTGACGGCGGGACGCCAGTACACCTTACGCGTGACGCAGCATGACGAGGTAGAGCGTATCCTCGCGAAGATTCGTCAGGCGGGACTTGTTATTGAGGATCTACAGCTGCATCAGGCTGATCTGGAAGATGTATTCATTCAGGTTATGGGAGCCGAGCAATGACAGGCTTCCGCACTTTGCTTTACAAAGAGCTGCTGCGATTCTGGAAAGTGGCAACCCAGACGCTGACCGCACCAATCGTGACGGCGATGCTATACCTGCTGATTTTCGGCCATGTGCTGGAAGCGCACGTGCAAGTATTTCCGGGTGTTTCCTATACCGCGTTTTTGGTGCCGGGTTTAGTGATGATGAGTGTGTTGCAAAATGCTTTTGCCAACTCATCCTCTTCATTAATTCAGTCGAAGATCACCGGTAACCTGGTATTCATCCTGCTGACACCCTTGTCGCACTGGGAGATGTTCAGTGCCTACGTACTGGCAGCCATGATTCGTGGCTTCATGGTGGGATTGGGTGTGCTGATGATTACGCTCTGGTTCGCCAAGCTGAGCTTTGTTGCCCCGCTGTGGATAATTGTGTTTGCGCTACTTGGCGCTGCGATACTCGGTACCATGGGGCTGATCGCAGGTATCTGGGCAGAAAAATTTGATCAGCTGGCAGCGTTCCAGAATTTCCTGATCGTGCCCGCAACCTTTCTTGCCGGTGTGTTCTACTCGGTGCACTCGTTACCGCCATTTTGGCTAGCGATCTCGCATGCCAATCCATTTTTTTACATGATTGACGGTTTTCGCTATGGTTTCTTCGGCCACTCGGATGTGGCACCGCTGACCAGTCTGGCGATTGTGCTGGTGTTTTTTATTGTGTTGTCATCCATTGCGGTCACGCTGTTAAAGCGGGGCTACAAGTTGCGTCACTAGAAGTCTCGAACAAAATTAGTTTTTCTCATGAGGTTGAATCGTGCTGCCCACACCTGATCTGATCAAGAACTACATTGCTGCCGGCCTTGAATGCACTCACCTCGAGGTCGAGGGTGACGGACAGCACTTTACTGCGCTGATCGTCTCCCCTGCGTTTGCAGGTAAGCGCCTGATACAGCGTCATCAGCTGGTGTATGCCGCGCTCGGCGACCGTATGAAGGCGGAGATCCATGCGCTGTCGATGAAGACCTTGACGCCCGAGGAGTATCAGGCCTGATGGATAAGTTACTGATCCGCGGTAGCCGTCGACTGGCTGGCGAGATCGAGATCGCGGGCGCAAAAAATGCCGCGCTGCCCATCCTGTGCGCCGGACTGCTGACCGCCGACACGCTCGCGCTGTCCAATGTCCCCAAGCTACAGGACGTGGCCACCATGCAAAAGCTATTACGGCAGATGGGGCTGGCGATTGAAGAGAAGGGCGCGGTACTCGAGCTGTGTGGTCGCGATGTGTCCAAGCTGGAGGCGCCGTACGAAATGGTCAAGACCATGCGCGCCTCGATTTTGGTGTTGGGTCCGCTGCTGGCGCGATTTGGTGAGGCAAAGGTTTCTTTGCCCGGCGGCTGCGCGATTGGCTCGCGGCCGGTGGATCAGCACATCAAAGGTTTGCAGGCAATGGGCGCCGAGATCCATATCGAGGCGGGCTACATTCATGCCAAGGCAAAGCGGCTGAAAGGCGCGCGCATTGTGACGGACATGATCACTGTGACCGGTACCGAGAACCTGATGATGGCGGCAGTACTCGCCGATGGTGTGACGGTACTGGAGAATGCCGCGCGCGAACCCGAAGTCAGTGATCTGGCAAATCTACTGGTGGCGATGGGTGCGCAGATCGAAGGTATTGGCAGTGATCGTTTGGTGGTGACCGGCGTGCCTGCGCTGCATGGTACGACGCATCCCGTGATAGCGGATAGGATCGAGACAGGTACATTTTTATGTGCCGTTGCCGCGGCCGGTGGTGATGTGATCCTGAAAAACGCACGTGCTGATCTACTCGACGCAGTGTTCGATAAGTTGCGGGAGACGGGTGCCGTGCTTACCTCGGGTGATGATTGGATCCGGGTTCAAATGGCGGGGCGCCCGAAATCGGTCAGTGCTCGTACTACCGAGTACCCGGGCTTCCCGACCGACATGCAAGCACAGCTGATGGCGTTGAACTGTATTGCCGAGGGTAGTAGTCGCGTCACTGAGACGATTTTCGAGAATCGCTTCATGCATGTTCAGGAGCTGAACCGGCTCGGTGCGTCGATTGAGGTGGATGGTCATACGGCGGTGGTACATGGTGTTAACAAGCTGGTCGGCGCGCCGGTGATGGCAACCGATCTGCGCGCATCAGCGTCGCTGGTGATTGCGGGTCTTGCGGCCGAGGGCGAAACGCAGATCGACCGCATCTATCATCTCGATCGAGGTTACGATCGGATGGAGACCAAGCTATCCGCCGTTGGCGCCGACATTCAAAGAATTAGATAACGATGAACCAGAGTTTGACACTGGCGCTGTCCAAAGGCCGTATTTTTGACGAAACCTTGCCGCTACTCGAGGCGGCGGGTATCACCGTTTCTGACGATCCCGAACAGTCGCGCAAACTGATTCTGCCCACCAGTGATCCAGTGATTCGTGTGGTGATCGTACGCGCATCCGATGTGCCGACCTATGTGCAATACGGTGCAGCTGATTTTGGCGTGGCGGGCAAAGATGTTTTGCTCGAGCATGGCGGTGAGGGACTGTATCAACCAGTCGATCTGAACATCGCAAAGTGCCGGATGTCGGTTGCGGTGTCGGCGGGCTTCGACTACGCCAGTGCGGTTCGTCAGGGTGCGCGGCTTCGGGTCGCGACCAAGTATGTCAATGTCGCGCGCGAGCACTTTGCCGCCAAAGGTGTGCACGTCGATCTGATCAAGCTCTACGGTTCCATGGAACTGGGGCCCTTGGTCGGTCTGTCCGATGCGATTGTCGATTTAGTGTCGACCGGCAGCACACTGCGTGCGAACCATCTGGTCGAGGTCGAACAGATCATGGATATTTCCTCGCGTCTGGTGGTGAACCGTGCAGCGCTTAAAACCAAGCGCGAGAAACTCCAACCTATCATTGAAGCCTTCGAACGCGCTGCGTCGTTGAAGCAATAATTTATGTCAGTCCAAATCCGAAGACTCCATACCACCGATGCAGATTTCAGCGCCACGCTGATGGCCGTGCTCGCGTTCGAAGCCACCGAAGATGCGGCGATTGAAACTGCGGTGGCCGGCATACTTGCCGAAGTCAAAGCGCGTGGTGACGCCGCGGTACTTGACTACACCAATCAATTTGATCGACTCGCTGCCAGCAGCGTTGGCGCGCTCGAAATTCCACGCGCCGAGCTGCAGGCGGCACTTGAATCGCTTAGTCCACAGCGTCGTCAGGCGCTGCAACAAGCCGCTGACCGGGTGCGCGCCTACCACGAGCGCCAGAAGCAGGAATGCGGCTCCGATGGTTTCAGCTTCACCGAGCCCGACGGCACTGTGCTCGGCCAAAAGGTGACGGCACTCGACAAAGTAGGTATCTACGTCCCAGGAGGCAAAGCGGCCTACCCATCGTCGGTACTGATGAATGCCATACCCGCGAAGGTAGCCGGGGTCGGTGAAGTGATTATGGTGGTGCCGACACCTGACGGCGTGAAGAATCCCTTAGTACTGGCGGCGGCAGAGATCGCCGGCGTTGATCGGGTGTTCACCGTGGGTGGGGCACAGGCGGTTGGCGCGCTGGCGTACGGTACTGCCACCATACCGCAGGTCGACAAAATTGTGGGTCCCGGAAATGCGTATGTCGCTGCCGCCAAGCGTCGTGTATTCGGCATCGTCGGTATCGACATGATTGCGGGCCCGAGTGAGATTCTGGTGTTGGCCGATGGCAGTACGCCGCCGGACTGGGTAGCCATGGACTTGTTCTCGCAGGCCGAACATGACGAGTTAGCGCAATCCATTCTGGTCTGCCCGGATGACGGGTATCTGGATCAGGTAGCCGCCAGTGTGAACCGGCTGATTGATGAGATGCCGCGCAAGGAAGTGATTCGTACGTCGCTCACCAACCGCGGCGCGATGGTGAAGGTGCGCGATATGAACGAGGCTTGCGAGATTGCGAATCTGATCGCTGCCGAGCATCTCGAGATTTCCGCGGCAGAGCCGACCCAATGGGCCGACAAAATACGTCACGCCGGTGCGATGTTTCTCGGACGCTTTTCATCCGAGTCGCTAGGTGATTACTGCGCCGGACCGAACCATGTGCTGCCTACCTCACGCACTGCACGTTTTTCATCACCACTGGGCGTCTACGACTTCCAGAAACGTTCTTCCATCATTCATGTCAGTGCCGCTGGTGCGCAAACGCTCGGCAGGGTGGCCGCAGAACTGGCCTACGGCGAGGGCCTGCAGGCGCACGCACGCTCTGCCGAGATGCGACTCGAGTGAGCGATATGTCGCCTCAGCTCAGTATCGTGCGCGATGACGTACGCGCCTTGGCCGCTTACCACGTGCCGGATGCCTCTGGCTTGGTCAAGCTGGACGCGATGGAAAATCCCTACACTCTGCCTCCCGAGTTGCAGCAGCAATTAGGCGAGCGACTCGGTGCATTGGCGCTGAATCGTTATCCGGTGCCGAGCTACGCGTCGCTTAAGGCCGCGATTCGCACCAACATGCGTATTCCAGCCGGGTTCGATGTGATCCTCGGCAATGGCTCCGATGAGCTGATAAGCATCGTGTCGACCGCGTGCGCCAAGCCCGGTGCCAAGGTGCTCGCACCAGTGCCGGGGTTTGTGATGTATGCCATGTCAGCGCAACTCGCTGGTCTGGACTTCATCGGTGTGCCCTTGCTTGCCGATTTCTCGCTGGATCTGGATGCCATGCTCGCGGCCATCCGGGCGCAGCGCCCGGCGATTACTTATCTCGCCTATCCGAACAATCCAACCGGCAATTTGTTCGACTTGGACGCAATGCTGGCGATTATTCATGAGGTCGGTGAAACCGGTCTCGTGGTGGTGGACGAGGCTTATCAACCGTTTGCCGGCACCAGTTTTCTGTCGCGCTTGCCAGAATTTCCAAATGTGGTGCTGATGCGCACGGTGTCCAAGCTCGGGCTGGCCGGGATTCGCCTCGGTTACCTGTCGGCGTCGAGTGCCTTGCTGGCCGAATTCGACAAAGTGCGGCCACCCTACAACGTCAGCGTCTTGAGCGAGGCGGCGGCGCAGTTTGTACTCGAGCACGGTGATGTGCTTGATGCGCAGGCGGAATCGATTTGCACCGAGCGGGCCAGATTGGCTGAAGCACTGGCCGCACTACCGGGGGTAGAAGCTTTCCCCTCAGCCGCCAATTTCATCCTGCTGCGCATTCACCATGCAGGACTTAGCGGCGCGGAGGTGTTCGAGCGGCTGTTGCAGCGGAAGGTGCTGGTCAAAAATGTCGGTAAAATGCACCCGCTGCTGGCGAACTGCCTGCGCGTCACCGTCAGCACGCCGCAGGAGAATGCGGTGTTTTTTGCCGCGCTGCAATCCAGCCTTATGTCCTGATGCCCTTCAAACATGTCGATCCAACGTAAAGCAGAGGTGGTGCGAGACACCAGCGAGACCAAAATTCGGGTCGCGCTCAATCTTGATGGCACCGGCCAGCAAAAACTCGATACCGGCGTTCCCTTTCTTGATCACATGCTCGATCAGATAGCGCGACACGGCCTGATTGACCTCGATATCAGCGCCAAAGGTGATCTGCACATTGATGCTCACCACACGGTGGAGGATGTCGGTATTACGCTAGGGCAGGCGCTCGCGAAAGCCATGGGCGACAAAAAAGGCATCCGACGTTACGGTCATGCTTACGTCCCCCTTGATGAGGCGCTGTCGCGCGTGGTGATTGATTTTTCCGGCCGGCCCGGTCTTGAGTTTCACGTGCCATTCACGCGCGCCATGATCGGCCAGTTCGATGTCGACCTGACGCATGAGTTCTTTCAGGGTTTCGTCAACCATGCGCTGGTGACACTGCATATTGACAATCTGCGTGGCGACAACGCGCACCATCAGTGCGAGACCGTGTTCAAGGCGTTTGGTCGTGCGCTGCGCATGGCGGCAGAGCTGGATCCGCGCGCCGCTGGCACTATCCCGTCGACCAAAGGCAGCCTCTGATCCATTCCTCAGCACAGGACCGGTGTCTTGGTTCGCTGCCGTCATTGACCCATGAATAGGATCGTCGTTGTTGATTACGGGATGGGCAACCTGCGCTCGGTAGCGCAGGCGCTGATGCGGGTTGCTCCGGAGGCGGAAGTTCGTGTCAGTGGTGACCCGCAAGCCATCCGTGCCGCAGACCGTATCGTCCTGCCAGGTCAGGGTGCGATGCCAGACTGTATGCGGTCACTTCGCGAATCCGGTCTGCTGGAGGCCTTGCTGGAAGCGGCGCAGTCCAAACCCCTGCTGGGTGTGTGCGTGGGTGAGCAGATGATGTTCGACTGGAGCGAAGAAGGTGATGCGGATTGCCTGTCGCTGATGCCGGGCCGGGTGATTCGTTTTCAGCTTGAGGATCGTCTGCAGCCGGATGGCGCTCGTTTCAAGGTGCCGCAAATGGGCTGGAACCGTGTGCGACAGCGTGGCGCCCACCCGATCTGGGCCGACGTGCCGGACGAAAGTTATTTCTATTTCGTACACAGCTACTATGCGGTACCCGACAATCCCTCGCATTTGTATGGCGAAACCGATTACGGGGTCACCTTTTGCTGTGCCGCGGGTCGGGATAATATATTCGCTACGCAATTCCACCCTGAAAAAAGCGCAGCCGCTGGTTTGCAGCTGTATAAAAATTTTGTACATTGGAACCCTTAGAACCTGTTTCGTTAGTCCGCTTGCGGCGTTGGCGGTACCTATGCTGTATGCCTTGGACTGTTTGCGGTGCTGCCACCTCGCGATCGACCTAACGAAACAGGTTCTAAGTACCGACTTTGCGTGCCGGCTTAGGCGCTCGCTTCGACCACCCAACCATCTCTTTCGAATCTCTTTACTGCCGTCATGCTGCTGATACCTGCTATCGATCTCAAGGATGGCCACTGCGTGCGCCTCAAACAGGGCGACATGGATCAGGCGACTGTGTTCTCCGACGATCCCGCGCGCATGGCGCGGCATTGGCTGGAGCGGGGCGCGCGACGCTTGCACTTGGTGGACTTGAATGGCGCGTTTGCCGGCAAGCCGAAAAATGAGCCGGCGATCAAGTCGATTCTTGCCGCCGTGCGCGATTTCGCGGAAGAATTCGAGATCGAAGAAATTCCCGTGCAACTGGGTGGTGGCATTCGCGATCTGGATACCATCGAGCGCTTCCTCGACGACGGCATCTCCTACGTGATTATCGGCACCGCCGCGGTGAAGAATCCCGGTTTCTTGCATGACGCCTGCGGCGCGTTTCCTGGTCAGATCATCGTTGGCTTGGATGCGAAAGATGGCAAGGTCGCCACCGATGGCTGGAGCAAGTTATCTGGACACGAGGTCATCGATCTCGCAAAGAAATTTGAAGACTACGGCTGCGAGGCCATTGTTTACACCGATATCGGTCGCGACGGCATGATGAAAGGCGTGAATATCGACGCTACTGTCAGGCTGGCGCAGAGCATGAAGATCCCGGTGATTGCCTCAGGTGGCGTTCACACCATCGATGATGTCGAGGCCTTGTGCGCGGTGCAAGACGAAGGGATCGAGGGCGTGATTTGCGGACGTTCGATCTACGAGGGCACGCTGGATCTAAGTACCGCGCAAGAGCGCGCGGATGTGTTGTCGGGCCAGCGAGACGCCGACTGACATGACCCTCGCAAAACGCATCATCCCCTGCCTGGATGTGACCGCAGGGCGGGTGGTGAAAGGCGTGAACTTCGTCGAACTGCGTGATGCCGGTGACCCGGTAGAGATCGCGCGTCGCTATGATCAGCAAGGCGCTGACGAAATTACCTTCCTGGATATCACCGCCTCCTCCGACGACCGCGATCTGATTCTCCACATCATTGAAGACGTCGCTTCACAGGTGTTCATCCCGCTCACCGTTGGTGGTGGGGTACGCCAAGTCGATGACGTGCGTCGCCTGCTGAATGCGGGTGCGGACAAAGTCAGCATCAACACCTCTGCGGTAACTAACCCCCAGTTAGTGGCGGATGCGGCAGGCAAGTACGGATCGCAATGTATTGTGGTTGCGATTGATGCCAAACGCGCTCCCGGTGGTCATTGGGAGGTCTTCACACATGGTGGTCGCAAGCCAACCGGTTTGGATGTGGTCGATTGGGCGCGCAAAATGGAATCGCTGGGTGCAGGTGAAATACTGCTGACCAGTATGGATCGCGATGGCACGCAGGATGGTTTCGATCTATCGCTGACGCGAGCTGTTTCGGATGCAGTGGGGATCCCCGTAATTGCCTCGGGTGGCGTAGGCGGATTGCAGGATCTGGCCGACGGCGTGACTCAGGGACGAGCCGACGCGGTGCTGGCAGCGAGTATTTTTCATTACGGGCTACACACCGTGCAGGAGGCCAAGGCGTATATGGCCGCCCAAGGCATACCGGTGAGGCTTGCATGATCAAGCAGACGGAGTGGCTAGATCGTATCAAATGGGACCACAATGGTCTGGTGCCCACCATTGCTCAGGAAATTGGCAGTAACCAGGTGCTGATGGTCGCGTGGATGAATCGCGAGTCGCTGGCTCGCACGGTGGAGTGTGGCCAAGCGGTGTACTGGAGTCGATCGCGTAGCAAGTTGTGGCACAAGGGTGAGGAGTCCGGTCACTTCCAGAAAGTGCATCAGATTCGCCTTGATTGTGATGATGATGTATTGCTGCTTCAGGTCGAGCAGGTCGGTGGTATGGCGTGTCACACCGGCCGACACCACTGTTTTTTCCATGAGCTGCAGAACAATGATGGCGCAATGGGCTGGGTCGATGTCGAGCCGGTCTTGAAAGATCCGGATGACATTTACAAAAAATGAGATGAACGACACCCTGCAACGCCTGGCGCAAATCATCGAGACAAGAAAGCCTGCTGCAGGTGGTGATCCTGAGAGCTCTTATGTTGCTCGCTTGTTCGCCAAGGGTGATGATGCGATCCTGAAAAAAATCGGTGAAGAAGCAACCGAGGCGGTGATGGCCGCCAAGGATGTGCGCCAGGGTGCCGACGCCAGCAAGCTCGTGTATGAGTGCGCCGATCTCTGGTTCCATTCGCTGATCATGCTGGCGCAGTTCAACCTTACGCCGCAGCAGGTACTGGATGAGTTGGCGCGTCGCGAAGGTATCTCGGGTATTGAAGAAAAAGCGAATCGCAAACTGCAGCTGCGGGAGCAGGACGAAGCAGGCAGGTAGAAGCGTGCACGCCCAGTGATGGGTTACTGACGCTGGAATAAACAATCCAACGACGCTGAGTATCGGGGAGAAACTTTGGATAACTGCATTTTCTGCAAGATTGTCGCCGGCGCGATTCCCTCAAAAAAAGTATTCGAGGATGAAGACCTGATTGTCTTTCACGACATCAATCCGGCAGCGCCCATGCATCTGCTGATGGTGCCGCGAGAGCATATTGCGACTCTGGCCGATAGCGACCATCGGCATCAGGCGTTGTTGGGTAAAATGTTGCTAATCGCCCCCAAGCTGGCAAAGGAACACGGCGGCGGGTACCAAAACGGCGCCGATGGTCCAACCGGGGGCTTTAAAACCCTGATCAACACCGGTCCTGACGGCGGTCAGGAGGTGTACCATCTCCATCTTCATTTGATGGGTGGTCCGCGTCCATGGCGCGGGTAGCGTTGATTCGGTGTAAACAGAAGTTGACGGCTTTAAGGTCGCTAGGAGATTGCAATGGGTTCGTTCAGTATTTGGCACTGGGTCATTGTGTTGGTCATCGTGATGTTGGTGTTCGGCACCAAAAAGCTGGGCAACATCGGCGCTGACTTGGGTAAGGCAGTCAAGGGTTTCAAAGATGGTGTGAAGGGTTCCGAGGAGCCTTCGCCGCCTGCACAGCAGGTGGCCGACAAGTCCACCATCGACGTCGAAGCCAAGGAAAAAGCCAAGAGCTGATCCTGTCCATCCCGGCGGACTGATTCGGTTCGCCGCGCCTGCCTGGTTCCTCGCCCCCCATGATTGACCTTGGTCTCTCCAAACTCGCGCTGATCGGTGCGGTCGCGCTTGTTGTGATCGGCCCGGAAAGGCTGCCGGCTGTTGCTCGTATGGTGGGTACCTTGTTTGGTCGCGCTCAGCGCTATATCAATAATGTCAAGGCTGAGGTCAGCCGCGAGATGCAGATGGAAGAGCTGCAAAAAATGCAGACCAATATCGTTGAGGCGGCCTCCAAGCTTAACTTGACGATCACCTCAGAGGCGTCGGAGGTTCGCAAGGAGGTCGATGAGGCTGGCAAGGAACTCTCGGACTCTCTGAATGAGGCGCATCAGTCTTTCGACGACACCTATAATTTCAGCCCTAGCGTTCCTGCGCTCTGGGAATTTGACGCCAAGCGTCGTGAGTTCCGTCGCAAGCGCATGTCGCATACCAGCATGCTGCCCCTCTGGTACAAGCGACAGCATGGTCTCAAGACGCGCGTTCAATCTGGCGCTGCGCGGGTAGCACGCTATCGCCCGGCGTCGGGTAAGAGCGTGAAGTTTTTCCATTAAGCCCATGTCCGACGACAAGACTTCAGGTATTCAGGAAACCTTCATCTCGCACTTGATCGAGTTGCGCAACCGCTTGGTACGCGCGTCGGCGGTGGTGCTAGTGGTTTTCATCGTCCTGTTCACCGTGTGGCCCGGTGCATCGGTTCTCTACGACTTCATGGCGCAGCCAATGCTGCACGCTTTACCCGAAGGTTCGAAAATGATTGCCACTGGCGTCATCACGCCATTCATGGTTCCCATGAAGATCACCATGGTGGCGGCGTTATTGATCTCGCTACCTTGGGTTCTGTATCAGGCGTGGGCGTTTGTCGCGCCTGGTTTGTACATGCACGAGAAGCGATTGGTGGCCCCACTGATTATTTCGTCGACGGCCCTGTTTGTCCTCGGCGTGGCTTTCTGCTACTACTTCGTGTTTGGTACGGTGTTTAAATTCATCAGTGACTTTGCGCCGAAATCCATAGCAGTTGCACCCGACATCGAGAATTATCTCGATTTCGTGCTCATGATGTGTCTTGCGTTCGGCCTGACCTTCGAGGTGCCGGTGGTCGTGATTGTGCTGGTGCGGATGGGTATCGTGTCAGTCGAAAAACTGAAAGCGATCAGGTCATACGTAATTGTCGGCGCATTCGTGATTGCGGCAATCGTCACGCCGCCCGACGTTATGAGCCAACTGTTCCTCGCGATCCCGTTGTGCTTGCTGTATGAAGTCGGGATCTTGCTCGCGCCCCTATTCGCCAAGGCGACGCAGGCACCGGAGGAGTCAACTGAGTCGTCCTGATTCCGGATTCACGCTTTGCTGTGGCATCTGGCGAATGCAGCGGTAGGCCCGTCTAGGCGGCGCATCGTAAGCTGCATTGTCCAAGATACTTGGATGTTTACGCGGGTACAACGAGTCACCTACCTTCTGCCAGCTGAGAACTTTACTCGCCGTCTTGGGTTGGCTGCTGTTTCATTCGCGGTCGTTTTCCGACCACGACACTGAGTTCGGTCTTATTCGCCTTCCGCATGACCGTCAGCGCGATTTTTTCTCCCGGCGTCAATTGCGCGACTATATTCAGCATCGACACCGTGTCAGAGACCGGCTTGTCGCCCACCGACAGCAAAATGTCGCCAGGCTTGATGCCAGCCTTGTCGGCGGGACCACCTCTGAGCACGCCGGCAATGATGGTGCCTGAGGCTTTTTGCAGCCCAAAGCTTTCGGCTAACTCGGGCGTAATGTCTTGTGGCTCTACGCCAATCCAGCCCCGTACGACCTGACCGTTCTTGATGATCGATTCCATCACGGTTTTTACCGTCGTGACCGGTATCGCGAATCCAATGCCCAGCGAACCACCGCTACGCGAGTAGATTGCGGTGTTGATACCCAACAGATGGCCTTCGGTATCAATTAATGCGCCACCGGAGTTGCCAGGATTGATCGCAGCGTCTGTCTGGATAAAGTTTTCAAACGTGTTGATACCCAGATGATTACGACCGAGTGCAGACACAATGCCCATGGTCACGGTTTGACCAACGCCAAATGGATTGCCAATCGCCAGCACCACATCGCCGACTTTGGTGTTGTCGAGTTTGGCTAGCGTGATCGAGGGTAGATTATTCAGTGAGACCTTGAGCACGGCGAGATCGGTCTCTGGGTCTGTGCCGACCAGTTTGCCTTTGACTTTGCGACCATCCGCCAGCGCAATTTCTATCTCGTCTGCAGACTCGATCACATGATTATTGGTCAGGATGTAGCCATCCGGGCTGATGATCACACCAGACCCAAGGCTGAACTGTCGTTCATCCGGGGCGCCAAAATTGTCACCGAAGAAGCGACGGAAGAAGGGGTCGTTATCGAACGGGTGCGCGGGTTGTTTTCCAGCCTTGGTCGTGTAGATATTGACCACGGTCGGCATTGCTCGTTGCGAGGCGTCGCGGTAGGTATTGTGCAGTACCGCGCCTGAGCCGTCCGCCTCGCGTACCGTAACAGTTGACGAGAGCAGTCGTCCGCCACCCGAGGTGCGGCCAAGCCATTCTGGCTTCAAGGTCGCTACAATGAACCACAGCGCGAGTGCGACGGTGACAGTTTGCGCGAACAACAACCACAGACGACGCATAACAGATCAACTAATGATGGATACGAGCGAGCAGGGCTTGGAACGTGAAACACTGGCGAAGCATCTCGCCGAGACGCTGGATATTAACCGGTTTCGTGATTACTGCCCAAACGGATTACAGGTCGAGGGCAAGCCACGCATTCGGCGATTGGTGACGGGTGTGACGGCCAGCCTCGCATTGCTGGAGGCGGCGATTGAGGTCAATGCAGATGCGGTGCTAGTGCATCATGGCTATTTTTGGCGTGGCGAGGACCCGCGTGTCGTTGGCAACCGCCGCAACAGGCTGAAGTTGCTGCTTGATCATGAGATCAATCTGTATGCGTACCACTTGCCGCTGGATGCCCATCCCGAGCTTGGTAACAATGCACAACTGGCAGTCCGACTTGGGTTCGAGGCCGAGGGCCGTTTTGGCGAACAAGACTTGGGTTGGTATGGCAAGTGCGCTGCTCAAAGCGTTGCTGAGTTAGTAGAGGTTGTGCACCGCGAATTGGGGCGTCAGCCACAACTGATTGGTGAACCTGACCAAGCGGTCAGCCGAGTGGCTTGGTGTACCGGGGCTGCTCAGAATTCGTTTGAGCAAGCGATCGAAGCAGGTGCGAGCGTCTATCTCAGCGGAGAGATTTCCGAGCAGACAGTTCATCTGGCCCGCGAGTCGGGCGTTGCTTACCTTGCTTGCGGCCATCACGCTACTGAACGTTTTGGTGTGCAAGCACTTGGCGACTATCTGTCGAGCTGCTTTGGTATTGATCATCAGTTTATTGATATTGCGAATCCTGTTTGAAAGCTGCTAGCCAAGATGACGTACGGCGAGAAGCGGTAAGGATTTGTTTGCGAATAAAGTCCAAGTCTCTAGTGTGGTCATTGTGTTCGGTCTTTGAGCCTACTGGGCATTTTAGATGCCGGCGAGTTGCTTTTGCTATGGGCCGGATCATTTGTTAGTTCGGATGCTCGGAACTCGGCGCTTCTAATCTCCACCGACGAAGCGTTTGTTAGATTGTTTCAAGCATCCAAAATGTCAGCGTTTGGCTTCCCAAAGCCTTGCAGGGTGATGGTCGTCGAGGATGACCTCGTGACACGACGCCTGCTCTGCCTCGCGATTGAGCGCGAGCCCTCTCTCATTCTTTGCGCCGCCGTTGGTACCGTGCGTGAGGCGCGAGATTACTTGGCGAAGTGTTCCATCGATTTGTTACTGACCGACCTTGGTTTGCCGGATGGATCGGGTGTTAGCGTGATTCGGCATTGTCGTCATCTCAGGCCGCGAGCAGATATTTTGGTGATTACGATGTCTAGCGAAGAAGAGCAAATACTTGCCTGCATAGAAGCCGGTGCTGCCGGCTATGTCCTGAAGGAGTCTTTGCAGTTGAAAATATTGGATGCGATTATCGATTTGCGTGCAGGCGGCTCACCGATTAGCCCAATGGTCGCGCGTAAGGTGTTGACCTGTATGCGTGGGGTGACCCGTACCGCAGAGGATGCGGGCGAGGGCGAATCTACCTTGTTAACACGACGAGAGTTCTCCATTCTGGATTCCATCTCTCGCGGGGGCAGCTATGCGAAGGTCGCTGAAGCACTTGGTTTGTCGATTGGCACTGTACAAACCCACATAAAAAATGTTTACGCCAAGTTAGGTGTTCATTCCCGCACTGAAGCGATTATCGAAGCGCAGCGACTCGGACTGATCTCAATTCATCCTCGACGGATTTGACCCGGCTGCAGCAGTCGTGATGGGCAATTCAAGCCTCTTTAATTATCAAGTCAACAATTCTCGAGCTTGCATTGCTTTCCGCACCTCCCAAAGCAGTTTTGCCCCCAACCAGATTATTGAATTGACAATCATTGTCGGTCAGCTCCAATGCTGGTGGCGCTTCTTACGGTTCATTCTCGGCTCCGATATAATGGAAGGTTGCTGGAAGTTCCCCTGGACGCCAAAGTCGCTGTCCAGCGTGTTTTGCTGTGAGATCTCTGCGGTGGCGATTGCCCGCAACGAATTTCACGACGAATTTGAAGCGTTTTGATTTGCAATTTCTTTGATTGGGGTTGTCATGAGTGACGAGAATCAAGTCGACTCGAGCCGGCGTGGCCTTTTGGTCGCGACCGCTGCGGCGGGAGGCGTTGCTGGCGTGGCTGGTGCTGGTGCCTTCGTGGCCACATTCGAGCCATCTGAGCGTGCGAAAGCGGCTGGAGCACCAGTCGAGGTTGACGTGGCTGATTTGAAGCCGGGTGAGATGAAAACGGTTGAATGGCGCGGCAAGCCGGTTTGGGTTTTGCGTCGCACGCCGGAAATGGTGGCGTCGTTGAAAAAAACCGGCGGCGACCTTGCTGATCCCAAATCAGAGCGTAACGCCGACGATTTAACACCCGAGTATGCACGCAATGAGCACCGCTCGATCAAACCCGAGTTTCTGGTCGCTGTCGGCATCTGCAGTCACTTGGGCTGCTCGCCATCGCCGAAGCTTGAGGCCGGGGCGCAGCCATCGCTAACGAGCGATTGGCAGGGCGGGTTCTTGTGCCCATGCCATGGTTCGACGTTTGATCTTGCCGGGCGAGTTTTCAAGAACAAGCCTGCCCCTGATAACTTGCAGGTCCCACGTCACATGTTCACCAGTGATTCCCGCATCGTGATCGGTAAAGACGAGAAAGGCGAGGCCTAAAAATGGCGTTCCATGAAACTAAACTGCCGGCCGACGCGCCGGCTGCGCAGAAGGCACTTGCCTGGGTCGATGATCGCTTCCCGCTAACCAAGCTGTGGAACGATCAATGGGGCAAATACTATGCCCCGAAGAACTTCAACATCTTCTACTTGTTTGGTTCGCTGGCAGCATTGGTGCTGGTGATCCAGATTGTTACCGGGATTTTCCTGGTCATGAACTACAAGCCGGATGCCAACCTTGCGTTCGCTTCGGTTGAGTACATAATGCGCGAAGTGCCTTGGGGCTGGTTGGTGCGGTATATGCATTCCACCGGTGCTTCGGCATTCTTTATCGTGGTGTACCTGCACATGACGCGCGCCCTTCTGTACGGTTCGTATCGCAAACCACGTGAATTGATCTGGCTGTTTGGTGTGGGTATTTTCCTGTGCCTGATGGCGGAGGCTTTCTTCGGCTACCTGCTGCCGTGGGGCCAAATGTCGTATTGGGGTGCACAGGTGATCGTGAACTTGTTCGGTGCCATCCCATTCATCGGCCCTGATCTGTCGCTATGGATTCGTGGCGATTACGTCGTGTCAGATGCGACGCTGAACCGCTTCTTCGCTTTCCATGTGATCGCGATCCCTTTGGTGCTGCTCGGCTTAGTCGTCGCGCATTTGATCGCCTTGCACGAGGTCGGTTCGAATAATCCAGATGGTGTCGAGGTGAAGGAGAATCTGGGTCCTGATGGGCATGGCGTCGATACGATTCCATCGCACCCGTATTACACCACCAAGGATATTTTTGGCGTTGCCTGCTTCCTCTTCATCTTCAGCGCGGTGGTGTTCTACGCGCCTGAGTTTGGTGGCTACTTCCTCGAGTACAACAACTTCATTCCGGCTGATCCGCTGAAGACGCCTGCACACATTGCACCGGTTTGGTACTTCACGCCGTTCTATTCCATTTTGCGTGCAACGACTTCGCAGTTCATGTATGCCTTGATCATCGGCGTGCTGGCGTATGGTGCATTGATCGCGCTGAAAACCCAACTACCATCGCGCCAGAAGCAAGCGGCGATGGGTATTTCTGTCGTGGTAGCGATTTTGATGTTGGTGTTCGATGCCAAATTCTGGGGCGTGGTCTTGATGGGCGTGTCCGTGCTGATCATCGCCTTGCTGCCTTGGATTGATCACTCACCAGCCAAATCGATTCGCTACCGTCCAGAATGGCACAAGTGGGTATATATCGCGTTCGGCATTTGCTTCCTGATCTTGGGCTACTTGGGTGTTCAAGCGCCAACCGCTGGCCGTACGCTGGTAGCGCAGATTTGCACCGTCATCTACTTCGGCTTCTTCTTGCTGATGCCATGGTGGAGCAAGATGGGTGAATTCAGGCCAGTGCCTGTTCGTGTGAACTTCAAGCCGCACTGAGCCGCAAAGGAAAAACAATGAAACTCATGAAGAAACTGCTCATCGTGCTGGCGTTGCTTCCTTTGCTGTCGCAAGCTTCGGAAGGTGGGTTCCCGCTTGACCACGCGCCAGACCGTTCGCGTCAGCTGTCTGCACTGCAAAATGGTGCCAAATTGTTCGTGAACTACTGCCTGAATTGCCATGCAGCTTCGCTGGTTCGCTACAACCGTTTGCGCGATATCGGTTTGTCTGAACAGCAAATCCGCGAGAATCTGCTCTTTACCAGCGACAAAGTAGGCGACCTGATGAAGACCGCGATGACCGAAAAGGATGCCAAAGCGTGGTTCGGCGCAGTACCACCGGATCTGTCGGTGCTGGTTCGCGCGAAGTCGTCCTCCGAGGGCTCTGGTGCTGACTACGTATACACCTACTTGCGCACCTACTATCAGGACGATAGTCGCGCGACGGGTTGGAACAACTTGGTTTATCCGAACGTCGGTATGCCGCATGTGCTCTGGGAGTTGCAAGGTGTACGTAAGGCCAAGTTTGTCGAAGAAAAAGACCCGCATGAAGCGGGTAAAACTGTTCACCGGTTCGCCGGTTTCCAACAAGTTACTCCGGGCAAGTTGAACCAGTATGAGTTCGATTCTCAAATCGGCGATCTGGTCGCGTTCATGGATTGGATGTCCGAGCCGGTCAAGGCAAAGCGACAGGCCATTGGCTTCTGGGTGCTGCTACTCATGGCCTTCCTGGTGCTGCTGACCTGGCGATTGAACGCGTCATTCTGGAGAGAGGTCAAGTAAGCGGTTCCGTACGTTCTGCCGCGACCGCTGAGCGATTTGCTCAGTGGCAGAGAGTGCGGAGTATCCCCACGTAGGGTGAGGCGGTTGCCGTCTCACCCTTTTGTTTCAAGGAACAGTGATCATGATGGTTCTCTACTCGGGCACAACCTGTCCGTTCTCGCAACGCTGCCGCTTGGTACTCTTCGAGAAGGGTATGGATTTCGAGATCCGCGACGTTGACCTGTTCAACAAGCCGGAAGATATCTCGACCATGAACCCCTACGGTCAGGTGCCTATTCTGGTCGAGCGCGAGCTCGTGCTGTACGAGTCAAACATCATCAACGAATACATCGACGAGCGCTTCCCGCATCCTCAGCTGATGCCGGCTGATCCGCTGATGCGCGCACGTGCTCGTCTGATGTTATTCAATTTCGAGAAAGAGCTTTTCGTACACGTTCATACCTTGGAGAACGAAAAGTCCCGTGCGGCTGAGAAGGCGCACGAGAAGGCACGGCAAGAGATTCGCGATCGTCTTACTCAGTTGGCACCCTTGTTCTTGAAGAATAAGTACATGCTGGGTGAAGAGTTCTCGATGCTCGATGTTGCGATAGCTCCACTGCTGTGGCGGTTGGACTATTACGGTATCGATTTGTCGAAGACGGCCGCACCGTTACTGAAGTATGCTGAGCGCATCTTCTCTCGCCCGGCCTACATTGAGGCGCTGACGCCTTCCGAGAAGGTCATGCGCCGCTGACCCAGCCCTCACTGGCAATGAGCGAAACTTCTACCAAGCCCTATCTGCTCCGTGCGCTGTATGAGTGGTGTACGGATAACGGTTTCACGCCTTACATTGTGGTTGCTGTCGATGCGTACACGCGGGTCCCAATGGAGTTCGTCAAGAACAGTGAGATCGTGCTGAATATCAGCTTCGAGGCCACCGGTAATCTGAAGATGGACAATGATCTGATCACGTTCAAGGCCAGGTTTGGTGGTGTATCTCGCGAGATAGAAATCCCCGTCGAAAATGTCAGCGCTATCTACGCCCGGGAGAACGGGCAGGGCATGGCGTTCGAGGTGAAGCGTGGTGAAGCAGCGGCCGATGGCAAAAAGTCGAGCGAGCCCGCACTCAAGCCGACCCCGACCAAGGCGACGCCGCTGTCGGCAGTGACGCCAAAATCAAGCGACGAAACCGATCAAGGTGGCGACGAGCCACCGCCAAAAAACGGCGGTCGCCCGAGGCTCACCAGAATCAAATAACGTATAATCCACGCCGTCGCCGGCTTAGCTCATCTGGTAGAGCACTTGATTTGTAATCATGGGGTGGCGGGTTCGAGTCCTGCAGTCGGCACCACGGTTTCTTCAAGACATCGTAAAAAACGCCCGGGAGACCGGGCGTTTTTATTTTCAGCAGCAGCGTGCAATCTTGCCATTGCCGCCATAGCGCGCCTCTTGCCGCTCCCGGAAAAACTCCTCGTAGCTCATCGCGGTCTGGTCTGGGTGATTGGCCTGCATATGATTCAGGTAGTTGTCGTAATCCGGCAAGCCGACCATCAGCCTTGCCGTCTGGCCGAGGTAGGCACCGAATTTTCCAAGTTCGCTGAACATATGCTCGGCTCCTCAGATCAAGCGGATACGGTGTTGATCGGCACTGCAGCTGCCTCAACGGTGGTGGGCTCGCGCTCCCTGAGTGCTTGCAGGCAGGAGCGGATTCCGAATGCCAGGATAGATAAGACCACCGCGATAAAGATCGCTGCCAGCGTTGCATCGATATAGTCGTTCAGAATGATTTGCTGCATTTGCTCTGGCGATTTGGCGGGAGCTAACACCTCGCCATTCGATGCAGCGGTCTGAAACTTGGCAGCATGCGCCAGGAAGCCGATCTTCGGGTTCTCATGGAAGATCTTCTGATAGCCCGCTGTCATGGTGCAGATCAGCAGCCAGGCGGTCGGCACCACGGTGACCCAGGCAAATCTCTCGCGCTTCATCTTGAACAGCACGACTGTCGCAAGAATCAACGCGACCGTCGCCAGCATTTGGTTAGAAATCCCGAACAGTGGCCACAATGTGTTGATACCACCCAGCGGATCCACCACGCCTTGATAAAGGAAGTAGCCCCAGGCGCCGACACATAGCAGCGTGGCGAGGATGTTCGACGCCAGATCGGGCACTGCACGGAAAGGGGGTATCAGCGTGCGCAGCAAGTCTTGCAACATGAAGCGGCCAACGCGCGTGCCTGCATCCACAGCGGTCAGGATGAACAGGGCTTCGAACAAGATCGCGAAGTGATACCAGAAGGCCATCAGCGCCTTGCCACCGACCATCTCCGAGAAAATGTACGCCATACCAACCGCCAGCGTCGGCGCACCACCGGTACGCGAGATGATGGTGGCCTCACCAACGTCCTGCGCCGTCTGCCGCAGCATCTCGGGTGTGACCACGAAGCCCCATTGGCTAATGGCAGCAGCGGCCGTTTCCGGCGTTGTGCCGAGAACCGCAGCCGGGCTATTCATCGCAAAGTAAACACCCGGCTCGATCACCGACGCGGCGACCAGCGCCATGATGGCAACGAACGATTCCATCAGCATGCCGCCGTAGCCGATGTAGGGCATGTGGCGTTCGTTCTCGAGCAGCTTGGGCGTGGTGCCTGATGAAATCAGCGAGTGAAACCCTGATACTGCGCCGCAGGCAATAGTGATGAACAAGAACGGGAACAGGGTGCCCGACCACACAGGGCCAGTGCCATCGATGAACTTCGTCATCGCTGGCATTTTCAGATCGGGTGCCACCACCAGAATGCCAATCGCTAGCGCGACAATCGCACCGATCTTCAGGAAGGTTGAGAGATAGTCGCGTGGGGCCAGCAGCAGCCAAACTGGCAGTACCGATGCCACGATGCCGTAGACCAACAGCATACCGGTCAGCTGCTTGCCGTTGAAGGTGAAAGCAGGACCCCAGAAAGGATCGGCAGCAATGTGGCCACCGTACACAATCGATGCCATCAGCAACACGAAGCCGATAATGGACACTTCACCGACTTTTCCTGGCCGTATATAGCGGCTGTAGATACCCATGAAAAACGCGATCGGGATGGTTGCCGCAACAGTGAAAGTACCCCACGGACTTTCAGCGAGTGCCTTCACCACGATCAGCGCTAGAACTGCCAGCAAGATTGTCATGATCATGAAGGTGCCGAACAGCGCGATCACACCCGGTACGATGCCAAGTTCGCTCTTCACGAGATCGCCCAGCGAGCGGCCATCGCGACGGGTAGAGACAAAGAGGATCATGAAATCTTGCACCGCACCCGCTAGGATCACGCCGACCAGCAGCCACAGCATGCCGGGCAGATAGCCCATCTGTGCGGCCAGCACCGGCCCGACCAAGGGGCCCGCACCGGCGATCGCCGCGAAGTGGTGGCCGAACAGCACGTGCTTGTTGGTGGGTACGAAATCGAGACCGTCATTTAGCCGGATGGCAGGGGTCGCACGATTTGCATCGAGCTGCATGACGCGGTTTGCGATGAATTGCGCGTAAAAGCGAAAGCCGATCATGTAGACCGCGATCGCCGCCACCACGATCCACAGGGCGTTGATCGTTTCTCCACGCGCCAGCGCGATAGTGCCAAGCGCAAATGCGCCGAGTAAAGCCAGCACCACCCATCCGGCTTGTTTGACGATTGATCCCATGAAGTACCTCCGATAACTGAATGCCTGCAGCATGGCATTGCTCAGACAAATTTTGCTTGTGCGATGTGAAGCGACTTGTTTTGTGCCTCGAGATGGCGCCACAACCGCTGCATCATGCGCACGGCCGACTGCTCATCGCAAAGCCTGTTCAAACTATTAACGCCTCGAATTATAGCCTTGATATACAGGCAATTTTTTGCGGCTTTGGCATGAAAAATTCAGTCGTAATGCATCAAAAAATCATTCTTCAATTACCCAATGACAGTCATGGGCAGCTGCATATCTGCCCCAATCGAAACTTGCTTGAAAATTAACATGGGTTTGTATGGCTCAGCCCGTGCTCGAGCGACGAGATTGCTGTCAGCAACCGAGCATCTGGCTCCGTGCTAAATTCTCATCATTCATTGCTAGGGGTTGGAATGCGACGACTGTTATTGCTGCTGGTACTTGTGTTTGGCGTCTCTGCGTTGACCAACGCGGACGACAGGGTTGAGCACGGCGATTGGGCTTCTCAGTTCCGTGAAGGTATGGGCGAAGCTTCTACCCACGACAATGGCAAGGCCATGTTTGGCATGCTGTGCGCAAATCGGGTTTGTCGCTACTACTTCGCTAACGGCACCCCATGCGAACCCGGGAACAACTACCCCATGATGCTGACCACCAAGGCGGGCGCTGTTGCGCTTGACTCCGTGTGTGAGCCCATGGAAACCGCGAACGGCGAAGTCATGCTGTATTGGTTTAGCGAATCTGCGCAACTCAACGACGCACTTTCACGTTCGGAATCGGTGGGCTTTGCATTCCCGCTGACGAGCGGACATTTCCGGACCAATGTATTTTCAATGGCGGGATACAACGAGGCTATCGGACGCATGGTGGGTGTATTGCTGGAAGGTAAGAATCAGCCGTCACAGGGGGCAGAGGCTTCACCGGCACCCGAACAAGTGCCGGATGGCGATCCCGTACCCACGGACATCGAGATCAAGAAGATCTAGGCTAGCTTTGTGCGGGCTTTAGCCCGTTCCACTCGGGTGCGAGTGATTGCTCGAGGCCCAGCATCTCCATCACTCGACCCACCGTATGGTCGATCATCTCGTCAATCGTTTTGGGTCGTTGGTAGAGCGCGGGTAATGGCGGGAAAACAATGCCCCCCATCTCTGTTACCGCGGTCATGTTGCGCAAATGAGCCAGGTTGAACGGTGTCTCTCGCACCAGTAGCACGAGACGACGCCTTTCCTTCAGGGTGACATCAGCTGCGCGGGTGATCAGGTTGTCGCACATTCCATGCGCCACTGCGGCTAGCGTTTTCATGGAGCAGGGCGCGATTACCATGCCGTCCGCACGAAACGAACCGCTGGCGACACATGCGCCGATATCTCGCACGCTGTGAACATGATGAGCAAGCGCCTCAATATCTTTGCGCTTGACGTCGAGTTCGTGATGTAAATTGAGGGCGGCAGCATCGGAGATCATCAGATGTGTCTCAATGCCTTCAGTTGCGCGCAGCAACTCCAACAGCCGCACGCCGTAGCGTGCGCCTGATGCGCCAGTGATGGCGACGATCAGGCGCTTCAAGTGCTCAACCCTTGATCAGCGCTGCTAATTCGCCGGATTCGTGCATCTCGTTAAGAATGTCCGCGCCGCCAACGAATTCACCCTTGATGTATAGCTGGGGGATGGTTGGCCAGTTGGAAAAATCCTTGATGCCTTGGCGTACCTCGTCATCTTCCAGCACATTGACGGTCACTAGGTTGTCCACGCCGACCGACTTCAGCAGTTCGATCGCGCGACCGGAGAACCCACATTGGGGAAATTGTGCGGTACCTTTCATGAAAAGCACCACCGGGTGAGTCGTCACCGTTTCCTTGATCCACGCTTGTACATCGCTCATAGCCGAAATTCCCTTATGCTCGAAACAAATGAGCCGCCATTATAGGGGTTTGCCGGGGTGGTTGCCTTCAAGCACCGCGCCGCTAACGCGCTCGATACCCGCCAGGTCCTTCCAGCTCTGAACCTGCTGCCAGCCGGACTTTTGCAGCAGGGCTCGGACGGCGGCGGATTGATCATAGCCGTGTTCCAGCAATAGCCAGCCCCCGGGCTTGAGGTGCCGCACCGCACCATCAACGATGGTGCTGATATGCATCATGCCATTCGCCTCATCCGTCAGCGCCGCACGTGGCTCGAAGCGGAGATCGCCTTGCATCAGGTGGGGATCGCTGGCAGCGATATACGGCGGATTACTGATAACCAGATCGAACTTGCCCTCGATCTGTTCAAACCAGTTGCTCTGCACGAATTGCAGCGCCACCGCATGAGCCGCTGCGTTTCGACGCGCCAGCGACAGCGCGTCCGGGCTGATATCGCTGGCCGTCACTTGCGCATCACGCCGAGCGTGCGCCAGCGATACGGCAATCGCGCCCGAGCCTGTGCCGAGGTCGAGGATGCTGCCGCCTTTGGGCAGTTTTGCCATGCCGAGTTCTACCAGTAACTCGGTTTCATGGCGCGGGATCAGTACATCGGGCGTGATCTCGAAACGCAAACCATGAAACTCGCGCTCGCCAGTCAGGTAGGCAATCGGCTCGCCCTGCATGCGCCGCATGAACAAGGCGCTGACGTCGGTGACTTGCTGCGGCGAGAGTTCGTCTTTGCTGCGAATAACCAACTGAACCCGGGTACATTTCAGCGCGTGTGCCAGCAATACCTGCGCCTCGAGCGGATCGATCAGTGACAGCTTGAGCAGCGCCTCGATATTCATGCGCGAGATTGTCGAGACATTGCGATCAGTGCCGACAGCACAGCAAACACGATAAACCAGAGTAATGCCCAACTCGGAATCGAAAGTCCTAGGATTGGCTCATACTCGGTGGTGCACAGCCCATCCGCTTGGAATAGCGACGGGAACCAGCGCGCGGTGAGTATCTCGTTGAGCGATGTCTCCAAGGGATCGATGCCGCAAGAGACACTAGGATGCGCCTTCACCCACAGATGCCTGATCGCCACGCCAGCACCGCACAGCCCCGCAACGCTGGTCAAGGCTGCGCCGATACGTACGAGTCGCGCGGGCAGCGCTACTGTGACCAGCGCTAGTAATGCCACGGCAGCAAAAGCATACCGCTGCAGAATACACAGCGGACAGGGCAGCATCTCCAGCTGCAGCTGCAAGTACAGTCCCACCGCGAGCATGCAGGTACAGGCCAGCGCGATCAACAGCAGCAGCGGTTTGCTCAGTTGGTTAATCTTCATTGCACGGCATCCGACAGCGCGGCGAGCTGATCAGCCTGATGCTCTGAGCTGAGCGCCGACATCAACTCATCCAGGTCGCCATCCATGATGTAATCGAGTTTGTACAGCGTCAAATTGATTCTGTGGTCAGTCAATCGACCTTGCGGAAAATTATAGGTGCGAATGCGCTCACTGCGGTCACCGGAGCCTACCAGCGATTTACGTGTCGCTGCTTCCTTGGTTTGCTGCTCACGCAACTGAACATCTCTGATGCGAGCGGCGAGTACTTTCATCGCCTGCGCTTTGTTTTTATGCTGGCTGCGATCGTCCTGGCATTCCACCACGATACCGCTTGGCAGGTGAGTGATACGCACGGCAGAATCGGTCTTGTTGATATGCTGACCACCCGCGCCCGAGGCGCGGAAGGTATCAATGCGCAAGTCGGCCGGATTGATGTGCACATCGGCAATCTCGTCAGCTTCCGGCATCACGGCTACCGTGCACGCAGAAGTATGGATACGTCCCTGTGATTCAGTCGCCGGTACCCGTTGTACACGATGGCCGCCGGATTCGAATTTCAGTCGGGCATATGCGCCCTGGCCAATAATGCGAACGATCGCCTCTTTATAGCCGCCCAGCTCAGACGGCGAGGCTGATACCATTTCCACTTGCCAGCGCTGCCGTTCTGCATAGCGGGTATACATGCGTAGCAGATCACCCGCGAACAAGGCGGACTCGTCACCACCGGTACCCGCACGAATTTCGAGAAAAATATTTCGCTCGTCATCCGGGTCTTTCGGCAGCATCATTTTTTGTAGATCAAGTGCCAGCGCCTCGGTGCGTAACTGTGCAGCCTCGAGTTCCTCCTGCGCGAACACTTTCATTTCCGCATCGCCCATCATGTCCTGAGCGGCGCGTATGTCTTCTTGCGCCTGCAGCCACTGCGCATGGACGGCCACCAGCGGCTCAAGCTCGGCATGCTCGCGAGTCAGCTTGCGATACTGATCCATGTCAGCGGTGGCATTTTCTTGCGCCAGCAGCGCATTGACTTCTTCAAGCCGATCGCTGAGCTGCTCAAGCTTGGCTAATAATGAAGGCTTCATTGGGGGCTGCGATACCTAAAGGAGGTGGTGCGGTCGTGCGTGACCGCGAGCGTCAACGGCAGACTTGCCCGCTAGCGCTTGGTGCGGAACAGCTGTGGCAGTAGTTGCGCGAGTCGGGCGCGACCATCAGGGTCGGCGCTATGCAGCGCCTGCTGCGGACCATGCAGGAATTTCGCGGTCAAGCCTTTCGACAGTGCTTCCAGCACAGTGTCGATATCCTCACCTTTGGCGATCAGCTTGCGCGCGCGCTCAAGTTCGGCGCGACGCATTTGCTCGCCGCTTTCCTGCAGATCTTGAATAATGGGGACAATCGTGCGGCTACCTAGCCAGTGCATGAAGGCCTGAACACGGGTCTCGATAATGGCCTCGGCCTGCGCAACTGCGGATTGCCGGTTCTCGACACCGATTTGTACGGCGGCACCCAAGTCATCAACGGTGTACAGGAAGACATCATTCAAGCGAGCGACCTCGGACTCGATATCTCTCGGCACGGCCAGATCCACCATGAAGATTGGCTTGCGGCGGCGCGCCTTGATCGCGCGCTCGACCATGCCCAGCCCGATGATCGGTAATGATGAGGCGGTACACGAGACCACCACGTCAAAGCGCGACAGTTGCTCGGGCAATTCGCCCAGCCGCATAGCCTGACCACCGAAGCGGTGCGCCAGTATTTCTGCGCGCTCCATGGTGCGATTCGCGACAGTGATGCTTTTCGGGTGCTGGGCAGCGAAGTGAGTGATGCACAAATCAATCATCTCACCGGCGCCAATGAACAGCGCATGCTGCTGCGAGGGATCATCAAAGATGCGTTGTGACAGACGAACCGCGGCGGCGGCCATCGATACGCTATGGGCACCGATCTCGGTGGTTGAGCGCACTTCCTTCGCCACGGCAAAGGTGCGCTGGAACATTTGATGAAGATAGGTACCGAGACCACCTGCTGCTTCGGCCTGACGCACAGCGTCTTTCATCTGACCGAGAATCTGCGGCTCGCCCAGCACCATCGAATCCAGTCCCGAGGCTACCCTGAACGCATGGCGCACCGCGCCATCCTGCGGCAATGCATACAAGTAGGGCCGTAGCTCGGCGTAGGGCAGCTTATGAAAATCGGCGACGAAATGGGCGGTCTGATCAATGATTGCTTCGATATCGCCATCATTCGCGCTAGCGCCGTAGATCTCGGTGCGATTGCAGGTGGAGAGGATGGCGCTTTCGAAGGGTCGCTGATTGACGTTGCCGAACCAGGCGCAAGCTGAAGCTACCGCCTGACCGAGTTGGTCGGCGGGGAAGGCCACTTTCTCGCGGAGCGAGACGGGAGCCGTGGTGTGGTTGAGCCCGACGGCGAGCAGTTGCATCCTTGGGAGTCCCCTGGGAACGTCGTACCGGATTATACCTGCTGAACTAGGGGGTTTTGCCTAGGAAATTCAAGCGACTCGAGTTGATAGCCGTAACCATAGACCGGAGCCAATCGGTAGCCGTGCTCGGGGAGCAGCCCGAACTTGGCACGCACCCTGGAGACATGGGTGTCCAAGCTGCGGGAGTTGAATTCCGCTTCCCTGGGCCACACCGCCTCATGAATGGTGGCGCGTGACAACGGCCTGCCAAGATGACGAAAAAATAGCAGGGCGAGCGCGAACTCTTTCCGGGTCAGCGTGATGGGGTTGTCATCGTGCCAAGCTTGTGTGCTGTGTGGCTCAAAGGTGAAGCGCCCAAATCGTAACGGCACTGAAGATGTTTCCTCTGGCGCGAAGCGCGCGAGCAATAGCGCGACCCGTAAGACCAGCTCATGAGCGCGCACGGGTTTGATCAGATAGTCATTGCGAGGATCTTCCAGAAGCTTGTTCAGCGCATGATCTAGCGAGTGACCGGTCACCAGTAACATCGGGAGCATCGGCCGCGCTTGACGTAGTGTTGCCAGCTGTCGCTGTGCTGCCGCCGTTGGCGACCAGTGATAGATCAGAAGATCGATATCGGCAGCAGCGTCTGAAATGAGTTTTTCGACATTTGTGAGTGATACGCAGTTGTATTGCGCGGCACGTAGTGCCTCGGTCATGCGGGACCGCTGCTTGGGGTCGCTGTCGATGATGGCGATACGCATGGCGCGACGAGCGGTATCGATGGTAATTAACGCTTACTCACAAATATGATTGAACAACTCGCCAGCGAGTGTGTCGGGTGGGGTCGCTTCCCATCCACCGCTACTCAAAACCTCGACCGCAGCGCCCGTTGCCATCGACCCTTCGTGCAGCAATACACTGAGTACGCGACGCTGTCGAATGCGGCACTGATACTCGGTAGCGTGCATCACTGAACGATACGTTCGCCCCGAGGTGTCCTTGGCTTGCGCTTTCAGATCATGCAGGTCCCATACAAAAGCAGTGTCACCCATTTTGCGCGTGCGAAGACTATCGAAATACAGCGTTGCACTATCAGTTTGTGCATAGCGTATCCATGCCTGTGACCAAGCGGGAAGCGTGGTCAGTAGCATTAACACGGCGGCGATTTTTTTCATAGCCATTGCTTTCGGTAGATTTAGACTGCAGTGTGCCAGAGATTCCGAAAGTACTATCCGATCACTTGCATTGTATGATCTGCGCTCCTGTCAGTAAGCGTCATTCAAGCGCTGTTCATTATTCCGATGTTCAATACCAAGCTTCAACCAGCGAATTGGCGCTGCGGCGAGGACGGCCACTTGATTGCCCCCGAGTTTGGTGATTCCTATGCCAGTCGCAGTGGCGCCTGGGGACAGGCCGAGCATGTGTTCATCGACGGTAGCGGGCTACCTGCGCGCTGGCACAAGCAAACCTGCGTGCGTCTGCTGGAGACAGGCTTTGGCTTGGGCGTCAATTTTCTCGCGACCTGGCACAGCCTGCGGTCCAGCCAGGGTATAGCGCGTTTGCATTATGTCTCGATCGAGAAGCATCCTTTCACGCAGCATGATCTCCGCTTCGCACTCGACCATGCACTTAGTGATACCGATGAGCAGCAGCGGCCATTGCTACAAGCCTTGGCCGAACGTCTAATTGCACAGTGGCCGCCGATGATGGCGGGCTTTCATGTACTCGAACTGGATGAGCAAGTCACGCTAACGCTGGTATTCGCCGATATTGCGGAGGCGCTACCAGCGATTCGCGGACACTTCGATGTTTTTTTTCTGGACGGATTCGCGCCAGATCGCAACCCGCAGATGTGGTCGCCAACGGTACTTACATATTTGGCGACGTTGGCAGCACCCGCTGCGCAACTGTCTAGCTGGTGCGTTGCAGGTTCGGTTAGGCGTTCATTGGTTGATGCAGGTTTCATTGTTGAGAAGCGTGCGGGCTTTGGTATGAAACGTGATGCGCTGTCGGCGCGTTGGCCGCTGAATAGCGGCCAGGTAATCAAGCCACCGGCATCGGCTATCGTGATTGGCGCCGGTGTTGCGGGGGCAAGCGCGGCGCGTCAACTTGCTCGACGCGGCATTACAGTGCAGTTGATCGAGCGTGAGCGTCCTGCGGCTGGCGGCTCTGGTAATCCGGTGGGCATTGTGCGCCCCGAGCTGGGCGCGATTGGTAATCCGGTGACCGAGATCACGTCAGCGGGGGCGAGCTGGCTGCGCCGGTGGATTGGACGTCAAGCGGCTTCGGTGCCCCATGCTTGGTGCGGTGTAGTGCGAATTGCGCGCGATGCGCGCAAGCACGACAAAATGACACAGCAAGCGACCACGGTCAGCGAGGATTGGCTGAAAGCTGTTGATGTCACCACGGCAGCGCAGTTATGTGGTTGGCCCCCTGCGGCAGAGGGCTTTCATCTCGCCGAGGCTGGTTGGGTTGCGCCACCGGCATTAGTGAGCGCCATGCTAGAGCACCCACTGATCTCCGTGCGCAGCGGTACGGCAGTCAGAAGTCTCCTGCCGCAAACGAACGGCTGGCGTGTGGAACTTGAGAATGGTTCGCGGATAGATGCGCCCCTCGTCTTGATTACCACTGCATTTGATACTGGTCTCAGCGATACACGACTGACGATGGGACGCGCACGCGGACAGCTCTCTCAACTTCCTGCACGCGCCGATTTCCCACTTGAGATGGTGGTGTGTCGTGAAGGTTACGTGTCGCCTGCGGTCGACGGCATGCATACGGTGGGCGCCACCTTGCAGCATGATGATGAGGATTCTGCTGCACGATCTGCTGATGATCTCGAAAACCTTGCACGCTTGCATCGACTACTGCCGGGATTTGCCGATGGCGTATCGGCGCTAATCAGCGGCCGCGTCGGTTGGCGCGCGACGACGCAGGATCGACTCCCGCTTGTCGGCAAGTTGGCGCCGGGTTTGTATGCCAGCTTGGGGCATGGCGCGCGTGGCATTACGTGCGCGCCATTGTGCGGGGAGTTTCTGGCGGCGATGATTTGCGACGAGCCCTTACCGCTGGGAGCTGAGTGGGTCGAGCGTCTTGATCCCATGCGCATGGCACATGATGTCGCTGAATAAAAAGTCGAGCACTCTGAATCTACGCCTACGCCGTCATGACTTGAACCGAGCGGGTCATCCAAAAAGCGTCACTGCAGCCCAGGCCAGGGTCTAGAACTATTGAATCAGTTGAAGAGATGGGCCAATTCCACGCCCGGATCTTGCGCGCGCATGAATGCCTCGCCAACCAAAAATGCATGGACCGCATGATCACGCATACGCTGCACATCATCACGTGTTCGAATAGCCGACTCAGTAATCACCAGCTTGTTCTCGGGAATTCGCGGCAGTAGTTGAATCGTGGTGTCGAGCGTGGTTTCAAAGGTACGCAGGTTACGGTTATTTATGCCGAGTAACGCAGTGTCGAGTTTTAACGCCGCTTCAAGCTCATCGGCATCATGCACCTCGACCAGCACATCCATACCGATTTCATGTGCGCAGGCTTCCAGCTCGCGCATTAAGCCATGGTCGAGCGCCGCGACGATCAGTAAGATGCAATCAGCACCCCATGCGCGCGCCTGATAGACCTGGTAGGGGTCAATGATGAAATCTTTGCGCAGTACCGGAATGCTGCAGGCAGCGCGGGCTTGCTTCAAGTAGTCGGGCGCCCCCTGAAAGAATCGCTCGTCTGTCAGCACGGACAAACAGGCAGCGCCGTGCTTGGCATAACTGCTAGCGATCTCGGCAGGCCGAAAATCTTCGCGCAGTACACCCTTGGAGGGCGATGCTTTTTTTACTTCAGCGATGACGCCTGCCTTACCGGCCGCGATGTTGTGGCGCAGACTATTTTCGAAGCCACGGATTTGCGCACGTGCTTCAGCGTCATGCTCCACTTCTCGGCGCAGGCTCGCGAAGTCTTGCCATTTTTTTGCCGCAGCGATCTCATCTGCTTTGACTGACAGAATCTGATCTAGGATATCGGCCACTGGTTGACTCCTTAAGCTGATGTGAGGGTGCGAGTCAGCTTTGCAAACTGCTCGAGTTTTGCGCGCGCTGCACCAGAGGCAACAGCCTCGCGTGCACGATCAACGCCCTCCGCGATGCTACTCGCGACGCCTGCCGTGTACAGCGCAGTGCCACTGTTAAGTAGAACGATGTCACGTGCTGGCCCTGCTTGGTTGTCGAGTACTTCACGAATCTTGGCAATTGATTCTGCAGCACTCGCCACTTTCAAGTTACGGCTTGAGCTCATCTGTAAACCAAAATCTTCCGGGTGAATCTCGTACTCGCGAATCTCGCCATCAATTAATTCGCCCACCATGGTTGCTGCACCGAGTGAGATTTCATCCATGTTGTCTCGTGCCCAGACGATTAGCGCATGTTTTGCACCGAGTTGTTGTAGTACGCGTACCTGAATGCCGACCAAGTCCGCATGAAACACACCCATCATGATGTTCGGCGCGCCAGCGGGGTTCGTCAATGGCCCGAGGATATTGAAAATTGTGCGCACGCCCAGCTCTTTGCGTACCGGAGCGGCATGCTTCATTGCGGCGTGATGATTGGGTGCGAACATGAAGCCGATACCGGTCTCGGCAATCGTTTGCGCAACTTGTTCAGGCTTCAGGTTGATATTGACCCCAAGCGCTTCTAACGCATCGGCACTTCCCGAAGATGAGGAGACGCTTCGGCCGCCATGTTTTGCCACCCGTGCGCCGGCTGCGGCGGCAACGAACATCGATGCAGTCGAGATATTGAAGGTGTGTGCGCCATCCCCACCCGTGCCAACAATATCAACCAGATTTTCAGGGTTTGCTACCTCGACCTTGGTTGCGAATTCGCGCATCACTTGGGCGGCCGCTGCGATCTCCCCGATGGTCTCTTTCTTGACGCGCAGCCCCATGGTTAAGGCAGCGATCATCACGGGTGACATCTCGCCCCCCATGATCTGACGAAACAAGGTCAGCATCTCATCAGGGAAGATTTCGCGATGCTCAATACATCGCAGCAATGCCTCTTGCGGGCTGAGTGTCATCTTCGTCTCCGTCAGCTAGTGAGGAAGTTCTTGAGCAGATCGTGGCCATGCTCGGACAATATTGACTCGGGGTGGAACTGCACGCCTTCGATCGGGAAGTTTTTATGACGTACACCCATGATCTCGCCATCCTCAGTCCAAGCGGTCACCTCCAGGCAGTCTGGCAGCGTTTCGCGCTCAATGGCGAGTGAGTGGTAGCGAATAATCGTGTAGGGACTCGGCAGATCTTTGAACACCCCGGTGCCGGTATGCTCGATCGGCGAGGTTTTGCCATGCATGACCTGTTTCGCTCGGATTACCTTGCCACCAAAGGCGGCGCCGATGCTTTGATGCCCGAGACAAACGCCCAGGATCGGCACCTTGCCAGCGAAGTGTTGCAGTACCGGGACTGAGACGCCCGCCTCGTGCGGTGTACAGGGACCTGGCGAAATGCAGATACGCGTAGGTTTGAGTTGCTCGATTGCCTCGATAGTGATCTCGTCGTTACGGTAGGTGCGAACATCTTCACCGAGTTCGCCGAAATACTGCACCAGGTTGTAGGTGAACGAATCATAGTTATCGATCATTAGCAGCATGTCAGATCTCCCCGTCCAGGCCATCTTGTACCTGCTCCGCCGCTAGTAATACGGCGAAGAACTTATTTTGGTTCCGGCCGCTGCGCTTAACCTGCACTACGTGCAGGTTAGCCTCCACCGAAATAAAGCGCGCTAAAGGGTGAGTGATCATCACAGTTCCCCATCAAGACCGTCTTGTACCTGCTCCGCCGCACGCAATACGGCGCAGGACTTATTTTGGTTCCGGCCGCTGCGCTTAACCTGCACTACGTGCAGGTTAGCCTCCACCGAAATAAAGCACGCTAAAGATTGAGTGATCATCACAGTTCCCCATCAAGACCGCCTTGTACCTGCTCCGCCGCACGCAATACGGCGCAGGACTTATTTTGGTTCCGGCCGCTGCGCTTAACCTGCACTAAGTGCAGGTTAGCCTTCACCGAAACAAAGCGCGCTTTAGGGTGAGTTACCATCACAGTTCCCCATCGAGGCCGTCTTGTACCTGTTCCGCAGCCCTTAACACGGCGCGCGCTTTGTTTTCTGTCTCCAACCATTCCATTTCGGGGATGGAGTCGGCGACGATGCCGGCAGCGGCTTGTGCATAGAGCATGCCGTCTTTGATGACGCCGGTACGGATTGCGATAGCGAGATCCATTTCGCCACCAAACGACATGTAGCCGCAGGCGCCACCATAGATGCCGCGCTTTACCGGTTCGAGTTCGTCGATCAATTCCATTGCCCGCACTTTGGGTGCGCCAGACAAGGTTCCGGCCGGGAAGGTGGCACGCAGTACATCGAGATTACTCATGCCATCTTTCAGCGTTCCCTCGACATTCGACACGATATGCTGCACATGTGAATATTTTTCGATGACGAACTTATCGGTCACTTGCACGCTACCGATTTCGGCGATGCGACCAATATCATTGCGTGCAAGATCGATCAGCATGACGTGCTCGGCGATTTCTTTGGGATCTGCCAGTAATTCATCGGCCAGCTTGGCGTCTAGCTCGGGCGTTGCACCGCGTGGCCGGGTGCCCGCCAACGGACGAATCGTGACCTTGCGCTGGCCATCTCGATTCGTTTCATTACGCACCAAAATTTCAGGCGAGCTACCGACGATCTGCATATCACCGAAGTTATAGAAATACAGATAGGGCGAAGGATTCAGCGAGCGCAGTGCGCGATAAAGTGACAAGGGTGAGTCGACATAGGGCTTACGTATACGTTGGCCTACTTGTACCTGCATCAGGTCACCGGCCATGATGTATTCCTTGGCCTTCAGTACGGCTTGTAGAAAATCTTCTTTTTTGAAGTCTCGAATTGCTTCGGTGCGGACCGAGGCCGAGGTCACTGGCACATCGACCGGACGTTGCAGCATTGCGCGCAGGTCTTTCAGCCGCTGTCTAGCACTGCTGTAGGCCTCGGCGCGGTTTGGGTCTGCGTAAACGATCAGATAGAGCTTGCCCGAGAGGTTATCGATGACCGCTAGCTCTTCGGTTAGCAGCAGTTGTATGTCGGGTAACTGCAGCGTGTCCGGTGGCGCGCTGTGTTCCAGTTTGCGCTCGATGAGGCGAACCGCGTCGTACCCGAAATATCCGGCCAGACCGCCGCAGAAGCGTGGCATTCCGGGACTGAGTGCGACCTTGTAGCGGGCCTGAAACTCGGCAATGAAATCAAGCGGGTTTTGCTCGGATGTTTCTATTACCTCACCATGCTTTACGACTTCTGTGTGCATACCGAAGCTGCGGAGTAGCGTGCTGGCCGGCAGGCCAATGAAGGAGTAGCGCCCGAACCGCTCGCCACCGACGACGGATTCAAGCAGGAAGGTGTTGCGACCTTGATGTTGCGGTTGCGCAAGCTTGAGATAAAGCGTGAGTGGCGTTTCGAGGTCGGCAAGCGCCTCGGAGATAAGCGGGATTCGGTTGTAGCCTTGCGCGGCCAGCGATCGAAATTCGAGTTCGGTCATGTTTCTCTCCGGCCGCCAGGAGGGGTGTGGCGGCGCCATGTTCTATAAACCATCCAGCCCTAGTGGGCTGTTGACACTGGATCAGCTTAGATCGGCGAGTGCCAGCGTCGCCACAGCCAGGCCTCAAATGCACCTTGCGGGATCAGCTTTGGTTTATTAACGAGAAACATTGGAATAGCGTGCGCCTCGGGTGAGAGGCATTGAACGTCAAGGCCGCAAATATACCACCGCACGCGCTCAAAGCTGGGACTGAGTCACGACAGCAATCATGCCGGACGGCGGTATTTGAGCCATCAAACAGCAGCAAGCTGACTGCGCATGGCATCAATGACGGACTTGTAGTCAGGTTTGCCGAAAATCGCGGAGCCCGCAACAAAGGTATCCGCGCCGGCCCTGGCGACGTCAGCAATATTCTCCACCTTGATGCCGCCATCGACCTCCAGCATGATCTCGCGGCCGCTGGCGTCAATCATTTGCCTTACTGCGGCGATCTTCTTTAACGCTTGCGGAATGAAAGACTGGCCACCAAACCCTGGGTTAACAGACATGATAAGGATCAGATCGAGCTTGTCGAGGACATGCTCGAGGTAGTGAAGCGGTGTCGCGGGATTGAATACCAGCCCGGCCTTGCAGCCTTGATCGTGGATCAGCTGCAGCGTGCGGTCGATATGTTCACTGGCCTCCGGATGGAAGCTGATGATATTGGCACCCGCTTTAGCGAAATCGGGAATGATGCGGTCGACGGGTTTCACCATCAAGTGCACATCAATCGGTACTTGTACGTGCGGACGTATGGCTTCGCACACTAGCGGACCGATAGTTAAATTAGGCACGTAGTGATTGTCCATCACGTCAAAATGGATAATATCTGCGCCGGCGGCGACCACGTTTTTAACCTCTTCGCCCAAGCGGGCAAAGTCGGCGGACAAGATACTGGGGGCGATGCGATAGGTACTCATGGTGGTGCTTCCTTCGAAGTAGCGCATCCATTCTAACCGGCTGCGCTGTTAAACCGGCTTGCGGCCGCCGCTGAATTCGTGTGCAATCGCGCCTTAACCTAACCGAAAGCATGACGGATCACCATGGCTGTTTACGAAATGAGCATTAGCGTGAGGACGCAGTATCTGGAGGAGCAATCCGAACCGGACCGATCGAACTACGTGTTCGCTTACGCAGTAACGATCAAGAACACCGGATCGATTCCAGCCCAGCTGATTGCGCGGCACTGGGTGATCGCCGATGCCAGCGGCAAGGTGCAGGAAGTACGCGGTTTGGGCGTGGTGGGTCATCAGCCCTTGTTGCAGCCCGGCGAGCAGTTTGAGTACACCAGCGGCACCTCATTGGCGACGCCTCACGGAACTATGCGCGGCGAATACTTCTGTGTGGCCGAAGATGGACATCGCTTCGAGGTGCCGATTCCCGAGTTCGGACTCTCGTTACCCCGCACCCTGCATTAGTCAAATGCGGGTGTCCGTTTCGGCTGGGGTCGAATCGCAGCGTTAGATTGAAAATTTGAGTGACCCTACCAAATTGAAGCCATTGCAACACATCAAGCTCAGAATCACGCGCGGTCAATTACCCGCGACTAACCGCCTGCTGACGGTGCTACTGTTGGTCAGTTTTATGGCGGCTTGTGCGACCAAGTCGGCTCAGCCACCAACCCCTGTACCCCCCGCGCCCGCTGCCTCAGTCCCCGGCACGGTGCCGGTCGTGCCGGCGCCAGCCGTACCATCGGCACCGGCTGCGACAGTTATGCCGCGCCCAGCCGACTACCTGCAGCGCGTTAGCTTCGCGGATATCCTCGGCTGGAGCGAAGATGATCAGCGCGAAGCATGGGCGCCGCTACTGGCATCTTGTCGCGTACTTGCCGCCAAGCCGGAATGGAAACAGGCCTGCGCCGCTACAGCGTCGGTCGATGTTGCAGACGTCTCGGCGGTACGCCAATTCTTCGAGTCTCACTTCGTTCCGCACCAGTTGCGCAACTCGGATGGCGGTACGCAAGGAATGGTGACCGGGTACTACGAGCCGCTACTGCGCGGATCACGTAAGCGTGGCGGTGTTTTTCAGACGCCGCTGCACAAACCCCCTTCTGATTTGCTGACCGTTGACTTGGCGGGGCTTTATCCCGAGTTAAAAAATTTCCGTCTCCGTGGGCGCGTGGTGGGCAACAAGGTTGTGCCTTATTTCACCCGTTCCGAATTGGACACGCAGGCCTCACTAGCCGGCACAGAGTTGCTGTGGGTGGACAGCCCGATCGAGGCTTTTTTCTTGCAGGTGCAGGGCTCTGGGCGCGTGTTTCTTACGGACGCGAACGAAACAGTACGCCTTGCCTATGCTGATCAAAATGGGCACCCCTACCGCTCGATTGGTCGTTATTTGGTCGACCGTGGCGAGTTGATGATGGAGCAAGCTTCGATGCAGGGCATACAGGCGTGGGCTGCGAGTAATCCTCGCCGTCTCAAGGAGCTACTGGATGCGAATCCCAGCTATGTTTTTTTCAAAGAAGAGACAATCAGCGATCCCAGCATTGGACCTAAAGGTGCGCTCGGCGTGCCGCTGACCGCGCAGCGCTCAATCGCGATTGACCCGCAGTTCACCCCGCTGGGGGCGCCGGTGTTCTTGTCCACCACGCTACCCAATAGCACTGCGCCTTTGCGTCGGCTGATGCTGGCACAAGATACCGGTGGTGCGATTCGTAATCCGGTACGCGCCGACTTTTTTTGGGGCTTTGGCAAAGATGCAGGTGAGTTGGCGGGCAAGATGAAGCAGTCGGTCCAGATGTGGGTACTGCTGCCAACCCCATTGGCCCTTAGTGCGCGTTAATCACGGGCCTTTGGGGGCGGATTTTGTTGTCGACAAGCCCGCTCTCGCAATAACTCACCCAGATCGTCAATACCGCATGCATGGTGTCGCGGTGCAAAGCAAGCCACTCCAACAGTAATTTACCGCCGGCATGCCGTCCGTGCTCTGCCGAACCTCTCAACACTGCGCTGTGGGCGCAATGCAAACCACGCAGTACCCGCGCGTGTTGCTCGAGGTGGGTCTGTCGCGATGGAAAATCGTAGGTCTCCATCAATTCCTGCTCTAACCAGAACAGATGCTCGGTGGTCCGCATCACGGCGTGGTAGGCATCGGGAACATTGATATCGGGACATTGCTGTAGCCGATAGACCATTTCATGCAGTGACTGCTCTGCTTCGCTGATTTGCGTTAATTGTTCACACATAGTTTTTAAGTGGTAATAGCTGATGAAGCATCAAAAGTGAATCTCTTCCGAGTAGTGGGTAGTGCGAAGAGATGACCCACATACAGGGTGCTGCAGAAAGCACTCGCCGTGTAGCAAGACGCTACAAGCACCGTAGGTGATATTTTGCTGGAGCCTCTGAGTAGACCTTCGATCGAGCGCAAGGATCCATCGAAACCAGAAGCGCTTAGCGTGATAATCAGAAGGGATACAATTTCTCGTAAGAATCTGAAACTCACCAAGGAGTCTGGTATGCAATACGAAAACATTCTGGTAGAGACCCATGGCAAGGTCGGTCTGGTAAGGCTAAACCGCCCGAAAGCGCTGAATGCGCTGAATGACCAATTGATGGATGAACTCGGGCACGCGCTACTGGCCTTTGATGCAGACCATCAAATCGGCTGTATGGTGATTACCGGTAGCGAAAAAGCGTTTGCTGCTGGCGCCGATATTGGTGCCATGGCTAACTACAGCTACATGGATGCATTTAAAGGTGATTACATCACGCGTAATTGGGAAAAGATTCGCCAGGTCCGAAAGCCGGTGATTGCGGCTGTTTCGGGATTTGCTTTGGGCGGTGGTTGCGAGTTGGCGCTGATGTGCGACTTCATCATTGCCTCCGATACCGCAAAGTTCGGTCAACCCGAGATCAAGCTGGGCATCATGCCCGGCGCAGGCGGAACACAGCGTCTGCCACGTGCGGTGTCCAAGTCCAAGGCCATGGATATGTGCCTGACAGCCCGCATGATGGATGCCGCTGAGGCAGAGCGCGCCGGCTTGGTGTCGCGGGTGGTCAGTGCCGACAAACTGGTGGACGAGGCGCTGGCGGCGGCCAGCGTGATTGCGACCATGTCGCTGCCAACGGTAATGATGATTAAAGAGTCGGTCAATAGAGCCTACGAGTCTTCCTTGACTGAGGGGGTTTTGTTTGAGCGGCGCATGTTCCACAGCACCTTCGGGACCGACGACCAAAAGGAAGGCATGAAAGCTTTCCTGGAAAAGCGCCAGCCCAACTTCGAGGATAAGTAAGCGCCATCCAAGCCGCCGCTTTATTATCAAAAAACTCACATCGTAATCCTACGCCTCGGCGCTGGCCGGATGCTTGGCGCTCCTTCGATTTGCCGCCTCTTGAACCGCATTTGAAGGAGCGGTTGACGCAAGTTCAGGAATCGTTCATAATTCCGCTTCTTTGCTGATCACGCGCGGTTCCTAGCGAATTAGCCGGCCAGCAAGAGACAAGCAACGAAGCAGTTGACGAGATTGTCCAAGCAACTCATAATCTCGCTCCTTTGCTGTTTGCAGACACGACGATCTGCAAACAAGGCGCAAGACCTCGGTCTGGTGCCGAAAACCCGAGTTCATTAACAATTAACAGCCGATAAGTGTGGGCGCTTGATGGCGTGCAGCGAAAGTGCTTCGGCGCTTTCGAAAGCTAAAGTAATCAAGTGCTCACAAAGAAATATAGGTAAGTTCGCAAGAGCTTATCCTGTCAGTATTTTGAGTGAGCGAAGCCCGAAAGGGCTTTGGCAGAAATGCCAACCACAGAGATTGAACTGAAGAGTTTGATCCTGGCTCAGATTGAACGCTGGCGGCATGCCTTACACATGCAAGTCGAACGGCAGCGCGGGTGCTTGCACCTGGCGGCGAGTGGCGAACGGGTGAGTAATACATCGGAACGTGCCCTAGAGTGGGGGATAACTAGTCGAAAGATTAGCTAATACCGCATACGATCTACGGATGAAAGTGGGGGACCGCAAGGCCTCATGCTCCTGGAGCGGCCGATGTCTGATTAGCTAGTTGGTGGGGTAAAAGCCTACCAAGGCGACGATCAGTAGCTGGTCTGAGAGGACGACCAGCCACACTGGGACTGAGACACGGCCCAGACTCCTACGGGAGGCAGCAG
>JAIXQK010000088.1 GCA_027485795.1 Oxalobacteraceae bacterium | reverse complement strand
CCAGCTCCACGTCCAAAACGAGCCCAACTCGGACCAGAAATTCCCCTCCTGCCTTTGGACCGGCGCGCAGATGCGCGACTTTATCCGCGACCACCTCGGTCCGCGCTTCGCCGCCGCCGGCGAGTCCTGCGAGATCTGGGCCGGCACGCTTGAACGCGGCGCGCTCCAAGGCTGGCTACCCGACCAACTCGAAAGCGACTCCTACCACAACTGGCTTCACACCATACTCGCCGATCCCGGCGCTCGCGCCTACATTAAGGGAGCAGGCTACCAATGGGCCGGCAAAGGCGCCCTGCCCCAAACCCGGGCCGAATGGCCGGACCTGCCATTGATCCAAACCGAGGGCGAATGCGGCGATGGTCGCAACACGTGGTCCTACGCCTTCTATGTCTTCGACCTTATGTGGTGGTATTTCCGCCACGGCTGCTCCGCCTACGTTTACTGGAACATGATCCTCCCGCCCGGCGGCGAAAGCACCTGGGGCTGGAAGCAAAATTCGATGATCACGATCGACGAGACCACCGGCGCCGTGACCTACAACCCGGAGTTCCACGTGATAAGGCACATCGCGCACTTTGTCCGTCCCGGCGCCCGCGTCCTCCCGCTCACCGGGGCACGGGCCGGCTTCACCCTCGCCTTCGAAAACCCCGACGGAAGCCGGGTGCTGGTGCTGGCGAACCCCGCGTCGTCCGCCACTGTCATCGACACTGATTTGGATTTCTGCCGAGCCCGCCTCTCGCTGCCTCAGCGCTCGCTTACCACCCTAGCGATTTCTTAATCATTTCGTCCGTTTCCAGGGAATTTTCGGGATGAGCTTTTGAGTTGATTTACTGATAAATTTAAACAATAGCCATCAGACAAGTCTCCTACCCCGTATGCCCCAAAGCCTCCCTTCTCGGGAAATTTATCGTTAGTTCAATTTCGAGCCTACTTTCGATTTTCCACATGAACACCAGCCCCCGTTACTCCCTCCTTCGCCCTATCGGTGCGCCTAGCCCCAAAGATATTAGTTTGCTGATGGCCGCAATGCTGGCAGTAGCCTCGTCTTCTTTGGTATCCACAGCCAACGCACAGCCGATTTACGGCTTCACAGCGACCCCGGCGCAAACAACCGGAGCAACTAACATCAACACCCTGACGCAATGGTCTGACGGTGTCGCCGCAGGACCTTCCAAGGATTACATCTGGAACAACCAGCTTTGGCGCCACAACTCCGCAGACGTTCTCGCGTTTAACGGAGGCTCTCTTACCTTCGGTTCCGGTGCTTCAATGATGGCAGGCGCTGCGATGACCTTCAGCGCTACCAATTTTGTCTGGGACGGCGGCGGCATTCAAACCACAGGTTCAATCGGCGTGTTGGCGGGCAATGTTACCATCCGGTCGATCGGTGTAGTCGATTCAGGCGCCGACCAAGTAGGAGCCACCCGTGGCTGGACGATCTCCGCCAATCTAACCGGCTCCGGCAACCTACTGGTCAAAAACGCTATGGCCGGCACTGGTTTCGCCCAACTTAGCGGTAACAACACCAACTACGCCGGCAATTACGTTATTGGACAGGGCAACATCCTTCGCTTCCAAAACGCTAACTCCGCTCTAGGAACGGCGAAGACCTTCCTAAACGAACGCAGCGCAGTCATCTTCAATTACGATACAGGCGCCGCCGCCGGAAATCTCCAATCTCTCCTTGAATCCAAGGTCGATACATCTTCGAGGGGCATTCTGGCATTGGCCAATCAGACCAACAGCCTTAACCAGAACCTCGATTTCACCAACTACAGTGGTCTATCCCTTGGCGCAGATACTTCCGTTACCTACACCGGCACCCTCACGCCAGCAGGTTCCAACTATCGCCTAGGCGGCGGCATCGGCACCCTCACCTACCAGAACGTCCTCACCGGGAACCGCGATCTTCTTATCAACGGCGGAAACAATAACGCCGCGCTCACAGGCGTTACACTTACACGCGCAAATAATTATACCGGGAACACCACGGTGCATCGCGGCACCTTGACCCTTAATTTCGCTGCCTCGGGCGCTCCGACATCGGATATTCTTCCCTCAGGGACCACCGTTACTTTGGGCGGGAATTCAGGACCCAATGGCGGCACGACGAACTACCTCGTCGCCACCCCCACGCTCACCGCAACCGGAGCCGCCAGCGGGACCAATAGCCAGTCCATCAATGGACTGGCCCTTAATCAGGGCATTTCCGCCGTAAATGCCAACATCGGCACCGGCGGCACTATGGTTCTCAGCCTCGGATCAATCAATCGCAATGGCGGCGGTTTTGTGACCTTTGGCGGCACAGGCAATATCACCACCACTAGCACCAACACGAACGGCATCTTGGGCGGTTGGGCTATTCGTGGCACCGACTGGGCGACCGTGGATGGTGCAGGCAACATCGTTGCCTACAACGCCTACACGACGCTTACAGGCACGGCGCCTACCATCACAAGTAACGCCACCACAAACGTGACATCGGGCACATCCACCGGCAACATCGTGGTAACCGGTGGTGGCATCACCGATATCAACACGTTCCGGATTACTGACACTGCGGCGCGCACATTGGATATCGCAGCCGGTAATACCCTCCGGCTCGGCGCCCAAGGTGCCATCTATCGCACTGACACGACTACTACAACAGGCCTAACTATAGGCACAGCCGCAAGCGTCGGCACAATTACTGCAGGTGGAGCCCCTGATACAGCAGGCACAATCACCGTCATTGCCAATGCAGCTCAAGAAGGAACTGGCACAGGCCTCCTTGGCGGTTTTGGCCATGGAAACTCAACTGTGATCAATTCAGTGATTGCCGACAACGGCTCCGGTAACGTTAGCGTGGTTAAAGCGGGCAGTGGTCGTCTTACCTTGGCAGGCGCAAACACTTTCACCGGGGATCTTTTCGTAAACAGCGGTGGCGTCTGGGTCACTAACGTTACAGGATTGGGCAACTCTACGGTCCGCACCCAGCCAGGAGGCTACGTTCAACTAACAAACGCAGGAACCTACAACAATGAGTTCTTCCTCTCAGGTATGGGCTCACATAGCACCAGCGCAGCAGCAAGTGCTTATGTTGGTCTTGGCTCACTCTACTTCCGCGCAGTAAATGTAACTCTCACCGGACAAATCAATCTCCTCGATAGCACCCGAATTGGCTGCAATTCATTTAGCAACACGGGGAATTATGTTGCTACTCTGAACGGCAAACTGACAGGGCAAGGTGGGATAGATTTTTCATACGGAAATACCCAAACCAACTCAACCGGAGGAACTGCGACATTCGTGTTGGGTAACACCACCAACGACTACTCTGGCCACACAAGCGTAAGCACAATCTCAAACGGCGGCACTTCTACCTTACGCCTAGGTGCCAGTCAGGTAATTCCGGATGGTGCCGACAAAGGCAATGTAGTGCTCACTGCATCCAGCAATGTTGCCCGCGCCGTATCAGTCGATCTAAATGGATTTGATGAGACGGTAAACGGTCTCGTATCCGAATCCTACGCGCTCCGCACCGGAATCATCAACACAAGCACCACGTCGAATTCCACGCTGACCATAGGCGGAAACAATGCCTCGACCTCCTTTGGCGGCAGCATTCGCGATGGCGCCAGCCGCAACGTAGGCCTCACCAAGATCGGCACCGGAACCCAGACTCTTTGGGGAGCTAATGCATACACCGGCGCAACCACGCTGAGCAACGGAACGCTTAGTGTTTCCGACCTAAGCGGAGGCACCCTCACGAACCTCACCACTACTGCGGCAAGCACTTCCGCAACCGTAAGCAGCAATACCAGCCTCTTTGTAGGCATGGTGATCAACTCACCTAATCTGCAACCCGGAACCCTGATTAATAATATCTCCGGAACCACGCTCACCCTTTCTACGGCAGCCAATTCAGCTGGCACATCCCTTCCGACCGTATTCGGCGCAGGCAATCTTGGCAGCAATCTTAGTAGCGCAGGGTTGGTATTCGATGGAGGCACCTTGGCCTACACCGGAACCACTAGTTCGGTGGCACGAGGCTTTACCGCCAACGCAGGTAAATCCGCCACTT
>JAIXQK010000177.1 GCA_027485795.1 Oxalobacteraceae bacterium | reverse complement strand
GGCTGGGACAAAAACCACCGCTGTATTTGAAACCTGGTGACGTCGTCGAGCTCGGCGTCGACGGCCTCGGCTCCCAGCGCCAAACCGCACGCGCCTGGACCGGCGCCTGACCGCGCACCAGCCTCGCCGATGCCATACAGCGGCAGCGCCGCGGCGCATCATATGCTCACCCTTTTTCATAAGCGCTAACGCCATAGATCAATGACTGCCCCCGCTACCCTTCCCCCTGTTTTTATCGTCCCCAATTTTCACCCCGCTAGCTCGGGTTGGCTCGCGAACTGGTCTGTCGAGCGTAATTATTGCGCCAACACCTATCTTCGCCACTTGGATCGCGTCGCCGAAGACCCGGCCTACTGTTTCGTCATTTCGGAGGTGAACAACCTCATCGCTATCCGAAACTTCCGCCCCGACCGCTTCGAGGAGCTGAAACAGCGCGTCCGCGAAGGCCGCGTAGAACTCGTGAACGGGTTCTTCATCGAGGCCACCATGAGCCTCGGTGGCGGAGAAGTTTACGCCAAGATGGGCGTTGAGGGCATGCGTTGGCAGCAGGCCATGCTCGGCCGGAAGCCGCGCTTCGCCTGGTGTATCGACATCTGCGGCACACCCGAGCAAAAGGCGCAAATCACCGAGCAACTCGGCCTCGAAGGCCTCGTATTTACCCGCAACAATCGCCGCGAACACGATGCCAATTCCTTCTGGGCGGTCTCGCCGGACGGCACCCGCACGCTTGTGGTGGCGCCTACGCACTACTCCGACTTCGGATCCAAAGGCATTGGAGAAGTTTTTGGCACGATCGGCCCGCTTTCCACCGAACAGCTGCAGAACCAGTTCGACTACTTCGCTGTCCGCGCCAAAGCCACGCCACCCGGGGCACCGGTCCTTATTCTTGGAGGAAAAGGCGACTACGCTTTGCCGCCGGCCAATCCCGCCTACCCATCGGCATTTCTCGCCGAGTGGTCAGCCTTCCAACCAAACGTGCCGCTGCGCTTCGCGACATTCGGGGCCTACTTCGACGCCCTCGCCCCGGTCCGTGATGCACTCGTAACGCAGCCAGTCTCCACACCCTACGCTTGGAACGCCTTCTGGGTGCAAAACCCTCGGGTGAAATCGTGGTTTCGCCGCTGCGAGCACGCGCTACAAGCCGCCGAGACTGCTGCCACAATCGCCAGCTTGCGCGCACCAGACGCATTTACCTACCCTGCCCAGGATTTTTACCACGCTTGGTTGCAATTGTTTCTCAACGCCGACCGTAACACTCTGTGGGGGGCGGCCGGAGGCATGGTTTTTGAGCACCCCGAGTCTTGGGACGTTCGAGACCGCTTTGAATGGGTTGAAGCCCTTTCGAGTCGGATAAATCACGAAGCTTTTGCCGCCCTCTCTGAAGCCACCACATCCGCAAAACCTGAGAGCATTTTTAATCCGCTTAATTGGGATCGGCAGGACCCTGTTGACGGCCTTTATCAAGTTCGAGTGCCCGCATACGGATCTATACCCGCTCCTCAGCCGGCCAACCCGCGTTCGCTGGAAGCTGTGCCCGAAGAAATTCAGACCGAATTTTACACTGCGAGACTAGATCCGGTGACTGGCGATTTACTCAGTCTCCGCGCGAAGGCTTCTGATCGTGAACTCCTTGGCGGGCCTGCAAATAGGCTCGTCGCGGAACGCGCTACACGCCCAGAATGGTATCAGGCCGGGGATAACCTCTTACTCCGCCCCGAGCGTCCTCGTCTTGCCTGCTCCGCCGATTTTCCCGCAACCCTGAGCGCCTACGAAACCGATGTAGCACTCACAGTAGAAATTGAATCCACCTTTTGGGGCGGAGGCCGCTCCAAGCGCATCTTGCGCTTCAATAAGCATTATCCCCGTGTGGATCTAGAAACCGAGCTTTCAGATATACCGGACGAAACCGTAGTTCTCGCGGAATTTCCCCTTGCTGAAACTCCCCGCGAAATACGCCGTGGCGTGCCATTCGGCTTTTCTCATGGTGCCTGGCCGGTGCCGCGCGCCGATCTTGAAGGCATAACACACGGTATTTTGCCTGCCGTGCGCTGGAGTGATTACGAACTTTCTTCCGGCGCTGGACTAGCCATTCTAGATCGCGGTATCACCGGCCGTGAGATAACAGGCAGCACTCCCTGTCTTCTTCTTATCAACACGGTTGAAAAATATTACGGATACGAAAACACATGGCTAAGCGGCGCTGGTAAGCATCGATTTATCTATGCTTTAGCTGTTCGCGACAATTCATGGAAAGACAGTCGAGTGCCACGTCTAGCCTGGGAGTTTAACCAACCGCCAGTTCCAAGCCACACGCCACAACACGCTGATCTAAAGACGCAATGCATACGCACTTCACCCAATCTTATTGTCGAGGTCATGCGTCGAGATGGGGCCGACATCGAATTGCGCATGGTGGAGTGCCTTGGACAAAGTGGAATGGCTCGTGTCGAAGTTTATTTGCCACATATAGGAGCAGCATTGACTGATTTTCACGGTGACCGAGCACACACTTTTTCTAAGGGCTCCGCATACGAATTCACCGTTCGCTCCCAGCAAATCATAACCCTTCGTCTAAGAACTGCCATTTCTGTTCCAATCGTTAACCCCTTAATCGATTGGACCTCTCTTTCGCCAAAAGAAAAACAAACTGCTCTATGCACGTATCTCCCTGAAGTTGTAGGTCATCCACCTAGAGGAGAGTAGCCAAATAAAATTCGTATTTGCGGCCAGCCTTGCCTTTGGCGATGCACGCGGCGTGCGGCTCGTGCACGCTGTAGACCTTCGCTTGGTCGGTGCGCTCCTGGGCGTGGATGCGCTTGCTTGTATCCAACTAAGCACGCAACTACTCCGGCACACCCTGACTGCTCAATCTCGCGGATCACGCGCCCCGTTTTCGCCATCAACTTGCGGTTCACGCCTTGGAACGGCGCATTTGCCGCGCATGCGCGTAGCGCCTGGCCATCATCACTGGTTGCAGGCCCACCCTGCTCGTAGCTCTGCTTGATCGACAGTCCGGCTTGGCGCGCCTGCTTGACCAAGCGATCCCGGGACCGGTCATAAAACCCCGTATTAGTCGGGTGGCAAACCGCCTTTGTTTGCGCCGTCGTATCCACATTAACATGCTCCACCTGCGACGGCCGCAGTGCCGTCATCGTCACCGCCGCGTCAATCGTCGCATTGATCATCGCCTCCGCTCTGGCCTCGCCCAGACGCTTGCGCTATCTCGTCATGCTCGAGGTGATCGATCGGCAGCTCGTGATCGAAAAAATGCCGTCCGCTGAAGTGTTGCCAATACTGGTTCTCCACCCATCGAAACCACCGTCGCCTAGTCGCTCAAGTTGTGCCGATACTTCCGATAATGCAGCGCGACCATCATCCTTATATCCCCCACGGCACCCCTTGCGTCGCATGATACGTCGCCCCAGCAACTCCTCGAACCTCGCCCAGTCGATCTTCACGTCCAGCGTCACCAAAGAGTGCTCCGCATCCACCAACAGCGATAATTCGATCCGAAGCAACTCCCGCTGCGGCTAATGGGCGCGCTTCTCCGCCTTCATCGTGTTTTCTCAGATTTATTTCATAAACAGACGGATACTGGGCATATCAAGGGACCTATCTTGTTTTAAGCCTTCATAACAATGGCTTAATGCCATTTACGGAACAACCTCTTCACGAGGCCGAAGTCAGAGAGGATAGCGCAACAGGCCAACTGCGTCTTCAACGCGGCCAGACCAATCCGGTTGTAACGCAAAAAGAAAGCCCGATCACGGATTGAACCGTAATCGGGCTATAAACCTGGC
>JAIXQK010000152.1 GCA_027485795.1 Oxalobacteraceae bacterium | reverse complement strand
GAGACAAAGTTTGGCCGACGGGGTTGACCGAGGCAGAGTCCGAGGAGATCCACCGTCATTTAATTCAGGGTACGCAGATTTTCGGGATGATTGCAGCATTCGCCCATCTTCTCGCGTACATCTATTCACCCTGGCTTCACTAATCGAGGGGGGATAACACGATGATTTACGGAAAAATTTGGTGTGTGGTGAAACCCTCTGTGGGCGTACCCATCATTATCGGCGCGGTTGCCGTGGCCTCGTTCTCGGTACATCTCGCACTGACCTTGAACACGACCTGGGTGAAGCGTTTCTTGAATGGTAGTGCGGCACAGGTATCGGTGGCACCATCGGAGGCTATACAGCCGGTGGCAGCTTTAACCATACCCAATACGCTGCAGAAGTAGTTCATGTCCGGGTGTCATGGTTCGGGACCTGCAGGCCCCGAACCATGGCGAACCACCCGACTTGCTAAACCGTAGCCTCGGCGCACACTCATCCAGTCATCATGAGCTCCGTTCGCGCCATGCGTCAGGAGATGCTACGGTCCTGGTCCCGGTTCGGGACAAAATTCCTTCCCTTTGCCGATGCTGCATCAGAGTCGCTGCCTTTGTCGCGACTGCTACGTCTTTCGCTGTTTCAGATATCGGTCGGTATGGCTTTAGTGCTGATGATTGGCACGCTGACTCGCGTGATGATTGTCGAGCTGCACGTATCCGCAACGCTGGTCGGATTAATGATTTCATTGCCATTGGTGTTCGCACCATTGCGCGCACTGATCGGCTTTCGCTCTGATCATCATCGTTCGGCATTGGGTTGGCGACGCGTGCCGTATATCTGGATGGGCACGATGGTGCAATTCGGCGGACTGTCGATCATGCCGTTTGCATTGCTAGTACTGTCTGGAATGGGGCATGCCTCGCACGCACCGGCCTGGGTCGGGCAGGTGGCTGCTGCAGTCGCGTTTTTATTGGTCGGTGCCGGTCTGCACACCACGCAAACGGTGGGTCTCGCGCTGGCGACCGATCTTGCACCACCCGAGTCACGACCGAAAGTGGTCGGCTTGATGTACGTGATGCTGCTGCTCGGTATGATGGGTAGCGCGGTGCTGTTTGGTCTGGCATTAGCCGAGTTCAGCCCCGGGCGATTGATTCGCGTGATTCAAGCAGCAGCAGTCCTGACGCTGGTGTTGAATACCATCGCGCTTTGGAAACAGGAATCACGCAGTCGGATGAATCGGCCGGCAGAGCAGAGCGCACCTGACTTCCGCGCCACATGGCAGCTGTATTGCTCGGGCGAGCAGGCGACGCGCCGCTTACTGGCAATTGGTTTGGGCACCATGGCCTTCACCATGGAAGATGTTTTACTCGAGCCTTATGGTGGTGAGATTTTGCGGCTCACCGTAGGTGAGACCACGTTGCTTACGGCGACACTCGCGATTGGTGGCTTGTTTGGATTTGCGCTGGCCTCGCGTGTCTTGAGTCGTGGCATGGACCCTTTGCGTCTGGCGGCACTCGGCGCGCTGGCCGGTTTGCCGGCGTTTGCGATGGTGATTCTGGCGGCACCGACCGGTGTTGCGACCTTGTTTGGTGTTGGTACTCTGCTGATTGGTTTTGGTGCTGGCTTGTTTGGCCATGGCACCCTGACCGCCACAATGAATCTCGCGCCGAAAACCCATAGTGGCTTGGCGCTGGGCGCGTGGGGCGCGGTACAGGCCACGGGCGCCGGTATCGCAATTGCCCTCGGTGGTATCTTGCGCGACCTGGCCGCGATGGTCGGCGGCTCGACATTCGGCTACACCTTTGTGTATGCGCTGGAGATAGTATTACTGGTGATAACCATCATCGCGATTCGGCCTCTCATCGGGTCGGACTCGGCTGAAGCTAATTTGAGTAATAATAAGCGGGTGTGAAAACCGTCCGTCTGGAAGTTTCAGGCGATCAAGCGCCGATCGGTACTACGGCGTGGGCTGTCACTGAAGATTTTGTTGCAACCATCGAATCGGGAGAAACTTATGAAGACTTGGCAAATTTTGTTGGTGATCTGGATGACCGGCGTCGGCTTCTGGATTGCAAATCAGTTCAACCGCCAGAACATCGAGCGTCTGAAAAAGCGTTCCTCGGGCGCCTGAAGTACTGATACACGCTTAATTTGCAAAGCGGGCTGCCCTCAACGGCAGCCCGTTTTGTTTCGCGGGCCGGAATCCAGCAAGTTTTCGCCAGTGAAAGCCGCCGATGCCTCTGGCTGGCGCTCTCGTAGTGAGAATTATTCTCATTTGAGGTAAACTCAGCAGTTCTTGATCGACTTCATCGAGGACTGCTTAATCATGCCGCAACTCAAGTCTTTGCTATCGGCCGCTTGCATCGTGCTGGCTTCGCTATCTGCCATCGCGAGTGCTGACACCGTCACTGTTTATTCCGCTCGCAACGAGCAACTGCTCAAGCCGCTGCTGGATCGTTACAGCAAAGAGACGGGCACCGAAATTCGTCTAATGACGGCAAACGAGGGCGCATTACTCGCGCGCTTGAATGCCGAGGGTGCGAGCACACCGGCGGATGTACTGATCACGGTCGATGCAGGTAATTTATGGCTCGCCGCGCAGCAAGGCCAACTTCGTCCGCTAAACTCGACCGTCCTACAAAAAAATATTCCGGCACATCTGCGTGATCCGGATAACCAATGGTTCGGTTTGTCAGTACGCGCACGTACGATTGTCTACAGCAAGTCTGCCGTGCGGCCAGCTGAGCTTTCCAGCTATGAAGATCTGGCGCAACCAAAATGGAAAGGCAAGCTTTGCCTGCGTACCAGCAAGAAGGTCTACAACCAGTCGCTGATTGCGATGATGATCACCGAAATCGGTGAGGCGAAAACCGAAGAGATCGTACGCGGCTGGGTCGCGAATCTCGCCACCACACCATTCCCCGATGACACTTCGCTGCTGAAGGCGATCGCAGCGGGTCAGTGCCAGGTCGGTATCGTAAATACTTATTACCTCGGTCGTTTGCTCGTCAAAGAGCCTGACTTACCGGTTGGTTTGTTTTGGGCGAATCAGAGCGGTAGCGGCACGCATGTCAATGTCTCTGGTGCGGGTATTACCAAGCACGCAAAAAATCCAGCGGGTGCGCAAAAGCTGATCGAGTATCTGTCGATGGAAGCAGCGCAATCGTTTTATGTCGATGAAGATCTGGAGTTCCCGGCCAACCCGAAGGTGAAGCCGAACTCAATCATCAAGGAGTGGGGCAGCTTCAAACCAAATCTGCTGAATGTCGCCAAAGCGGGTGAGTTGCAGGCGGCTGCGACCAAGCTGATGGATAGAGCGGGCTACAAGTAAGAACTTGTCTCATCAGGTCGCTATCAGCGTTGGCATCATCTTGCGGTACGTCGTTTTCTGTCTGCGGAACTGCCGTCTTGCTATCGACCTTACGAAACAGATTTTTGCCGCGCAATACAAAACCGCATCAAGATCGCCGTATGAGAATTACCGCATAAAAGTACCGAATGAATTCACTCGCTGACAAACCTGCGTGGTCGGTACTCTGGCTGTCACTGCCGACGGTGGTGCCATTGGTGGTGGTGTTGGGTAGCTGGCTACATCCGCAGCCCGAGGTGTGGTCGCACTTGAATGAGTACGTACTACCTGCGGTGTTAAAAAACACGGTGCTGATGGCACTCGGTGTGGCGCTGATGGTGAGCGTGTTGGGTGTAGGCCTCGCTTGGTTGACTGCAGTGTGCGAGTTTCCGGGCCGGCGTTGGTTTGCGTGGGCGTTGGTGCTGCCTTTAGCATTGCCGGGCTATGTGCTGGCATCCGTGATGGTCGGCTTGTTTGATTACAGCGGACCCTTGCAGAGCGCCATGCGCTCGCTGCTTGGGCCAGTGAGCCTGCCACCGATACGATCGATGGGTGGTGCGATCGTGGTGTTCGGCTTGGTGCTGTACCCGTATGTGTATTTATTGGCGCGGCAAGCGTTTCTAACGCAGGGTAAGCGTAGCCTTGAAGCGGCGCAAACACTCGGGATGCCGCGTTGGTTGGCATTCTTTCGTGTGGCCTTGCCAATGTCGCGGCCTTGGTGGGTGGCAGGTCTGACCTTGGCGCTGATGGAAATGCTGGCAGATTTTGGTACGGTCGCAATTTTCAATGTTGATACCTTTACCACCGCAATCTACAAAGCTTGGCTGTCCTTATTCAATTTGCCGGTGGCTTCGCAGTTAGCTTCGCTACTCGCATTAGCCGTCTTGTTGCTAGTGTGGTTTGAGCAGCGTGCGATTGCGCAACGTCGTTATGCGGCAAATGCAGTCGAGGCGCGTCTGGAACGTTTGCACTTGACGGGACTGTCGCGTTGGGCGGCATTCGCTGCCTGTGCGCTGGTGCTGCTAATGGCGTTTGTGATCCCTGTGCTGCAACTCTCAGTTTGGTCGTTTGCAGTGGTGCGCAATGATTGGGATGCGCGCTACTGGGGTTTCATCTGGCACTCGTTATTGCTGTCGACACTATCAGCGCTGATTGTGGTTGCTGCCGGGCTATGGCTGGCATATGCACAGCGCCAGCATCCGGGTCGACTCACCCGCTTGTGGGTGCGTGCTTCAACCTTGGGCTATGCATTGCCCGGCATGCTGCTGTCGGTCGGTTTGTTTGTTCCGATTGCATGGTTGGATAATCAGCTATATCCGCTGTGGCAGTCGTGGGGTATTGATCCCGCGCCGGTTCTGAAAGGTACCTTATTGGTGATGTTGTTGGCGCTGGCAGCGCGTTTCATGGCAGTAGGCTTTGAACCGATGCAGGCCGCTATGCAGCGCATCACGCTCAGTCAGGAACAGGCGGCGCATAGTTTAGGTTTAGGTCGTTGGCAGGTGCTGCGTCAGCTTTTCTTACCGCTACTGCGCAGTGGTTGGTTGGGTGCTAGCTTGCTGGTCTTTGTCGAGGTGATGAAAGAAATGCCGATCACACTGATGACCCGTCCGTTTGGCTGGGACACGCTGGCAGTCCGTGTGTTCGAGATGAGCGCTGAAGGTATGTGGGATCGCGCTGCGCTGCCAAGCTTGTGTATTGTGGCTGCAGGTTTGCTACCCGTCTTGTTTTTAATTCGTCAGTCGGAGCGCTAGGCTATGAAGCGCGATATGAATCATCATCAGCAAGTACAGGCACTTGAATTAGAGGCGCTGACACTTGGCTATCCCACCGCAAGTGGGCTGCAGGTCGTGCTATCGGATTTTTCACTCAGCTTAGCGCAAGGCGAAATCGCCTGTTTGCTCGGGCCATCCGGCTGCGGCAAGACCACGGCCTTGCGTGCGATTGCAGGTTTTCATCCACTACAGTCTGGCCGTATCTGCTTGATGCAGGACGAGGTCGGTCGTGCGGGCTATCAACTCGCGCCAGAGCATCGCAACATCGGCATGGTGTTTCAAGACTATGCACTGTTTCCCCATCTGTCAGTGGCTGACAATATCGGCTTCGGTTTATATCGTCGCAGCAAGCACGAGCGCGAGCAACGTGTGGCGCAAATGCTTGAACTGGTTGGTATGAAAGCACTGGCGCATAGCGCGCCGCATCAACTCTCGGGTGGTCAACAGCAGCGCGTTGCATTGGCGCGCGCGTTGGCACCGCAGCCGTCGCTGTTGCTGATGGATGAGCCATTCTCGAATTTGGATGTCACGCTGCGTGAGCGCTTGGCGATCGAGGTACGCGATTTGTTGAAGCAGACCGGTACCACCGCGGTCATCGTCACCCATGATCAGCAGGAAGCGTTTGCGGTGGCAGATCGTATCGCCGTATTGGCAGAAGGACGCTTGCAGCAGTGGGGCACGCCGATGCAGCTGTATCACCGACCACAGAATCGATTTGTTGCGCGCTTTGTCGGCGAGGGCATGATGCTGCGTGGCCAAGTGGGTGACACAGGTCAGGTGCATACCGAGCTCGGTGTGTTCAAGCCTGATGCCTTGCCCGACGGTGTCGGTAAGGGTGGCGAGGTAGATTTATTGGTGCGGCCGGATGATATCCAGCATGACGATGCCAGCCCGCTGCAGGCGCGTGTACTGGCCAAGGCATTTCGCGGGGCGGCGTTTCTGTACACGCTAGCCTTGCCCACGGGGCAGCAGTTGCTATCGCTGGTACCTAGTCACCATGACCATGCGATCGGTGAGGCGATCGGCATTCGTCTTGAATTGGACCACCAGATCTGCTTTGCCACTGACTAGGCTTCAACAACATGCCGCTGGTGATGTGGCTGGCGTTGTCGGTAGGGGTGGATAGTAGCGACGGGACAATCTAGGTACAGGGTCGCAAAGTCGGCGGCTTGGCTTTATAGTGGCGACTTTCGCGCATTCGCCGGGATGCTGCAGTGCGACGAAATCAATAACGACAACAAATCTTAGGCTGGAGACATCCTTATGAACATCCATGCACTCGTGCAAGGGGTGGCCGGATTGGCCCTCGCGGGCTTCGTCGCGGCGGCTGGCGCGCAAACAAAACCCTCTGAGCTAAAAGTCGGCATCAGCACGTTTATGTCGGGACCGGCCTCGGTATTTGGCGTGCCGGCAAAGGCGGCGGCTGAGCTCTACATCGAGCAGCTCAACGCCGCCGGTGGTATAGGCGGCGTCAAGATCGTGCCCACGTATATTGATGAAGGGGTTGGCTCGGACAAGTTCTTATCCGAGTATCGCCGCGTGGTTCAGGAGAGCGACACCAAAGTGATGATCGCTGCGATCTCCAGCGGCAATTGCAATATCGTCGCTCCGGTGGCTGAGGACCTGAAGGTACTCAACATCATGTGGGATTGCGGCACCGAGAAAGTGCTGGAAGATAAGCGCTATCGCTATGTGGTGCGCACGCAAGCCAATGCGACTACTGAGATGGTCGCTAGTGTGTTGTACCTATTGCGTACCAAGCCAGATCTGAAATCCATCGCAGTGATTAATCAGGACTACGCATGGGGCCGTGACTCCTGGGAGTTGTTCCGCAACACGCTGCTGGCAATGAAGCCGGATGTGCAAATCGTCGCGGAGTTGTTTCCGAAATTTGGTGCGACCGATTACTCCACAGAGATTAGTCGTTTGCAAGCGCTACGCCCTGAGGTGATCTTGTCCACCGCGTGGGGCGGTGACCTGGATACCTTTGTACGTCAGGCTTCTCAGCGCGGGCTGATGAAAAACTCGCTGTTCGTACTGCCGCTGGCAGAAAGCTCGCTCGAGCGTTTGGGTAGCGCGCTACCGGAGGGCGTGATTGTCGGTGCGCGTGGTGATCATTATTTTCTTCACCCGCAGTACAAGGATGAGCCGCGCCTGAAAAACTTTGTCAAAAAGTTCCGCGACAAGACCGCTACTTACCCGATCTACTCGGTTTATCACATGATTCAAGCGCTGGATGGTCTGAAAGCGGGCTACGAAAAAGCGATCAAGACGAACAAGGGTAAATGGCCGACTAGTGAGCAGGTGGCGGAATCGATGCGAACGATGGAGTTTCGCGGTATTACCGGTACTGTAAAAATGCGCGAAGATGGTCAGGGTCTGGAAGAGCAGCTGCTCGGTATTACCAAGAAGAGCCCCGACTATGCTTTCCCGATTCTCGAAAAAATCGTGATCTATCCGGCTGATCTGATTACGACACCCGTCGGTCAGAAATCGCCCGAGTGGGTTAAGACCCTGAAACCGGAACTGGTGAATCATCCAAGGCTAAGACAGTATTGAGATTGACGCACACCAAAAGCTGAGAAGCGTGCGGTGTACGTAGCCAACGTCTAACGTAAATCCCTAACGCAAATCCCATCACCGCCAGCCCTCGCCATGCCTAAAGAGATGATCATTCTCGCGCTGATGGATGGACTATCACAGGCCGCCGTATTATTTCTGGTGGCGCTCGGTATGACCTTGGTCTTTGGCGTGATGAATATCGTCAACATGGCCCATGGCAGCTTCTATGCGCTTGGTGGCTATATGGCGGCGAGTTTGGGTATTTGGGCTGCCTCACACGGCGCGTCGCCGGCATGGTCGCTACTGATTTTGCCACTGGCTGCGATCATTATCGGCTGCGTGTTTGGCGGACTGATGGAGACCACGCTCATGCAGCGGATCTATCAAAAAGATCCGATCCTACAGCTGCTCATCACCTTCTCTGCATTCATGATTTTCGAAGACCTGCAGCGCTTGGTGTGGGGTACGCAACCGTATTTTGTTTCCGAGATCGTGAATTACCTAGGTACGGTCGATGTACTCGGTATTACTTACACGCGCTATCAGTTGCTGCTGCTGCCGGGAATTGCACTCACGGTGTTTATCGCCTTGCGCAGTTTTCTCAAGTTTTCCAGCATGGGGCGGCAGATCGTGGCGGTCTCACACCATCGTGAAATGTCGACCGCGCTCGGCATCAATGTGAGGCGTATCTCTTTACTGACGTTTGTTGTCAGCGCAGTACTGGGTGCGCTCGCGGGTGCGCTGGCATCACCGACGGTATCTTGGGTGCCGGGCATCGGTGGCGAGATGATCGTACTGTCGTTTGCGGTGGTAGCGACTGCCGGTTTAGGACAGATTGAAGGTGCCTTGATCGCCGCGTTATTGATCGGGTTGGCACGATCGTTCACGGTGTATCTGCTGCCTGAGATCGAGGTACTGGTGCCTTTCCTGATCATGGTGCTGGTGCTGCTGTTTCGTCCACAGGGCCTGTTCTCGGTGGCGCAGGCGAGGCGGGTCTGATGTCGCGCACCAAGTTATTGGCGGTCGTGCTTGCGGTCATGGCGCTGGCTTTGCCGGCGGCGTTGCCTTGGCTGAAAACACCACTCATTCTCGCCACCGCATTTGGCATTGCGGCGCTTGGTATCTCGATTCTGATTGTGTCCGGGCAGATTTCATTTGGCCATGCCATGTTCATGTGCGCCGGTGGTTACGCAGTCGCCTTTGCCGCGCGGCAGTGGCCACAACTCGATAGCGCTTTGTTGCTGTTGATCGGTGCTGGTACCGGTTTATTGCTTGGCGTGGTGGTGGGTTCGTTTGTGGTGCGCTATCGCGCGATTTTTTTTGGCATGCTCAATCTCGCGCTATCGATGGTGCTGTATGCCGTGCTGGGCAAGTTCTTCCATCTTACGGGTGGGACGGATGGCCTGCGGCTAGAGCGTGCGCCATTCTTCGGCATGGCACTTGATCGTGACAACTTCGAAAGCCTGCTGTTGCTGTGTAGCGTAGTGCTCGCGCTCATCACTGGCTGGCTGGTCAGTCGCTACCAGCGCTCGGTGGCGGGGCAGGCACTGTCAGCAATCAAGACGAATGAAACACGACTGGAGTACGTCGGTATCTCGGCCTACAAAGCGCTGTGGATTGGCTATATTTTTTCTGCAAGCTTGTGTGGTCTGTCTGGCGCGATTTTCGCAATCGCGCAAGGCTTGGTAACGCCGGAGATGGGGTATTGGGTGCGCTCTGGTGAGATTATTTTTGTCGCTATTCTCGGCGGCATCGGACATCCGGTCGGCGCATTTATTGGCGCGGGTATTTTTGAATTCGTGAAGCTATTCGCAGCAGCCTATCTGACCGGCGCCTGGCAGTTGGTGCTCGGTTGTGTATTGATTGCGATTGTGTTTTTTGCGCCGCGTGGTGTGTCGGCCTTGTTGGATACACCCGCGTCCAAGCAGCGAGGGCGGCCATGAGCGCGTTACTAAACGCACCACTCTTGCAGACCAAAGATCTGCAACTCGCTTTTGGCGCAGTAGTCGTTGCAGATCATATCGATTTTTCTTTGCACGCAGGTGAGCGACTCGCCGTGATTGGACAAAACGGCGCTGGCAAGACCACCTTCATCAATATCTGCACTGGCTTGATACGTCCGCAGGCGGGTCAGGTATTTTTCGAAGGACATGAGGTAACTGGTTTGGCACCGCGCGAGATTGCGCGACGAGGCATGGTCCGGTCGTTTCAGCTGCCTCAGCTATTTAATGAGCACACAGTGCGTGATTGTGTGCGTATTGCAGCGGCGGGTAAGCGCAATCGTTTGAGTGTCTGGACGGCGCTATCCAACGCCGTAGATGAGGGTGCGATTGATCATGTGCTGTCGATGGTGGGGCTGATTGATCGTGCTGATGAAATCTCGAGCGCGTTGCCGGAAGGTCAGCGCAAGCTACTGGACATTGCAATGGCCTTGGTGATGCAGCCTCGACTGCTCATTCTCGATGAGCCGACCTCGGGTGTCTCCAGCGAAGAAAAGCATGGCCTGATGACGACCATCATGCGTGCACTCGACGAGCAACAGGTGAGTGCGATTTTTGTCGAGCATGATGTTGATATCGTTTCACAGTACGCCACTCGCGTCGCTGCTTGGATCGCTGGGCGTATTGCCGCAGATGGTCCACCGGCAGAGGTGCTGGCGGATGCCGAGATTCGCGCTAACGTGATCGGGGAATGACATGCTGAAGCTGCAGCGGGTGAGCGCGAGTATTGCCGGCATCACGGTGCTGCGCGATATCGATGTATCGCTGCCGCCGGGTCAGTTGTTGGCAGTGGTTGGACGCAATGGTGCGGGCAAGACCACGCTGCTGCGGGTAATCATGGGGTTGCTGCCAATTTCGTCCGGGCGCATTACCTTGGACGGTATCGATCTGGGTGGCGCGCCCGGACATCGTCGTACGGCACTGGGTATTGGCTATGCACCGGAAGATCGCGTGATTTATCCGACATTTACCGTGGAAGAAAACCTGCGACTGCCGTGTGAGGTGCTCGGCTTATCCACCCACGAAATTTCACAACGCCTGGATCGCGTGCTCGATGTGGTGCCGCAATTGGCGCCCATGTTGGCGCGCTCCGGTGCAGCTTTATCCGGCGGGCAGGGCAAGATGGCAGCCCTCGGACGAGCGCTGATGATCGGAACCCGCTTTGTGTTGCTGGACGAGCCGTTTCAAGGATTGGCACCGGTACTGGCGAATCAATACGCTGAGTCATTACGTCGCTTGCATCAGAGTGACCCGGCGTTGTGCATCATGGTGACCGAATCAAACCGTAGTCTGATGCGTGATCTGCCCGATGCAACGCTGACGCTCGAGCGCGGCGAGTTGCAAAGTGAGACCCATGAAACGCCTTGAGCTTGTGTCATATGATTATCAGCACAAATAAAAACAATAGGTAATTGCCAAACAATTTTTGAATCATCTTTTAATAGAAAATATTGGGGAGCGTTATGCCGAGTTTGCTGATTAACGGCGAATGGGGATCTGCCAGCGGCGGACAAACTATTGAAGTGATTAACCCTTGTGATGCCAAACCGTACGCCAGTATTGATCGCGGTACCCCTGAGGATATTGATCGCGCGGTAAAAGCAGCGCGCGCTGCGATGGACGGTGCCTGGGGCCAGCTGACCGCCACCGAGCGCGGACGCATCCTAAGCAAAGCAGCAACGCTGATCGTGCAACACGCCGAGGAAATCGCGCAGATTGAATTGCGCGATACGGGTAAGCCTTTGTCAGTCGCGCGCGCTGATGTAGTCGCTGTCGCGCGTTATTTCGAATACTACGGTGGCGCTGCCGACAAGCTACACGGTAAGCAGATTCCTTACCTGAATGGTTATAACGCGCAGTTAGTGTATGAGCCGCATGGCGTCGTGGCGATCATCATTCCTTGGAATTATCCGGCGCAGATGTTCGGCCGCACCGTGGCGCCCGCGCTGGCCGCGGGTAACGCAGTGGTACTCAAGCCCTCTGAAGATGCCTGCATGTCGGGCCTGAAACTCGCGGCACTGTTAGTCGAAGCTGGCTTGCCACCGGGTGCGCTAAATCTAGTAACCGGGTATGGGCATGAGGCGGGTGCTGCACTCACCGCACACCCTGACATCAATTACGCCAGCTTCACCGGTTCACCGGAAGTTGGTGCGATGGTGCAGCAATCCACCGCGCGCAATGCCGTGCCATGTACGTTGGAACTCGGCGGTAAATCGCCGCAGATCGTGTTTGAAGACGCCGATCTTAATAAAGCGCTGCCGATCATCATCAAAGCCATTACGCAGAATGCAGGTCAGACCTGCTCGGCAGGTAGTCGTTTGCTGATTCAGCAAAGCATCTACGATCAATTTATCAAGCGCGTGGCCGAGGCTTTCAGCAAAGTGAGGGTTGGAACGCCCGAGATGGATTTTGACTGCGGCCCCATTGTCAACCGCAAACAATACGAGCGTGTGCGTGGCTTTATTGATGACGCTGTGAAAACCGGCGTGCCGCTGCTGGCTGAAGGTACGGTTGCCGATGGCTGCTCTAAAGAGGGCTATTTCGTAGCGCCAGCACTGTTCGGTGCGGTGCCGCGAGATCACCGGCTAGCGTGCCAGGAAGTATTCGGCCCGGTGCTGTCCGCGATGTCATTCAAAGACGAAGAAGATGCGATTCAACTCGCCAATGCTACCGAATACGGTTTGGTATCTGGCATCTGGACTGAAAACGGCTCAAGGCAGGCGAGGGTAGCGAAGCGCATGCAAAGCGGGCAAGTTTTTATTAATTGCTACGGGGCTGGTGGTGGTGTGGAGTTACCGTTTGGTGGCATGAAGAAAAGCGGGCATGGGCGGGAGAAGGGCTTCATCGCCTTGGAAGAATTCAGCACCACTAAAACAGTGGTGCTACACCACGGGTGATTGCGCGCCGCATTAAGAGGGTGGCGTCGGTGCGCCTTCTCGACTTAGGCAATGCAATGTATTCCAGCGTAGATTTGCCTAGTAAAAATAAAAAATCATTTTGAGCTTTTGGAGACAGCATGGGACAGCTAGCAGGCAAAGTTGCCATCATCACAGGCGCCGGTAGCGGCTTTGGTACCGGCATGGCAGAGGCATATGTGCGTGAGGGCGCGAAGGTGATTGTTGCCGACATCAATGCCGAAGCCGGTGAGCGCGTAGCAAAGTCGCTCGGCGCCAACGCCAAGGCCATCGCTACTGATGTCGCTAATGGCGTTTCTGTGCACGCGATGGTGCAAGCCTGCGTCGATAGCTTTGGTGTACCCGATATTGTTATTAACAATGCCGGCACCACCCATCGTAACCAGCCGATGCTGCAGGTGGATGAGCAAACTTTCGACCGGGTTTTTAATGTCAATGTGAAATCGATTTATCACATGGCGCATGCGGTGGTGCCGGTGATGCGCGCGCGCGGCAAGGGTGGCCTGATTATTAACGTCGGCTCCACCGCTGGCATCCGCCCGCGCCCTGGCTTATGCTGGTATAACAGCTCGAAAGGTGCGGTGAATCTGCTCTCGAAGGCGATGGCGGTTGAATTGGCACCGGACAAAATACGTGTCAATGCCTTATGTCCGGTGATGGGTGCGACGGCCTTGCTGGAAGATTTTATGGGCATGCCAGATACACCGGAGAATCGCGCCCGCTTTTTATCGACCATTCCGCTCGGTCGCTTATGTGAGCCGAAAGATATGGCAGCAGCAGCAGTGTTTCTCGCGACTGACGCGGCCGAGTTTCTGACGGGTCTGGAAATGCCGATTGATGGCGGTCGTACGGTTTAACTGAATCCTTACATTTCATTGAAGCTGACGATGCGATCCCTCATTGCCGCGCTGTTGATGTTTTGCTGTCTCTCGTCGGCGCGCGCAGAGTGGAAGCTAATTGATGTCAAGGATGGTCAGGCGTTCTACATCAATGATTTTTTTCGTCCCGGTGGCGATACAACCCGCATGTGGATGCTGATTGAATATCGCGAGCCGACACAGCAGGGCAGCCTGTCGGTGAAGTTATTGTGGGAAGTGGATTGTGCGGCGCGTGCGATGCGCACCCTGCGTTATTCATCGTATCCCTACCGTATGGGTATTGGCGATGCAATCAAAGTCGATGAGACACCGGGCGAGTGGATCAAACCAGCTGAGGATTCGCCGCAAGAGACTATGTTCGTGCTGATTTGCCGCTTCGACCCCAATGCAGGCCCAAAAACCTGAGTCATCGCGCTGGACGTTAAAATAGCGCTATAAAAACAAATATGCCATGCGCGCTATAGCCGTGGCGACGAGGAGAGACATTGAATATCCGGTTCTTGCGGCTGCCATGGTCAAACCCGCGCAGCAAGATTGAACCCATTCTGTTCGAATGGTTCACGCTGATTGGGATGTTCCTGTTCGCAGCCTGGCTGCTGGGCATGAAAGGTGTCTGGCAACTGCTCCTGCAGTCGGATCCCACCGGCATCACCTTCATCATCATCATCATCTTTTGCATCGCAACGCTGTGGTGTGGTACTCGCAGCCGCGAACTTGATCGTCAGCGCCAAAGCCTCGAGCAGCAAATTGCCAACCCCGGTACTGCGCCGATGGAAGGCTGCTGGGCCTCAGCGTACTGGAATGCGCTGCGGGCTAAGCCGATAGATTCTGGTGCGCCGATGGATTTATTGTCCGAGCAAACCCACGGCAGTCATGCCACGGCTTGGTGGGTCAATGGTCTTCAACTGAAGCTGGGCTTGCTCGGTAAGGTGATTGGTTTTTCGATGTTGGCGATGCAGATCGGGCATATGCAAAGCTTCGATCAATCGCAAGCGCAAGATATGCTGCGCGAGCTGACTACCGGCTTGGGTGTTGCGCTGCTGACCACCATGGTGGGCTTGGTGGCAAATATCCTGCTCGGTATGCAGCTAACGCGACTCGATCGTTTTGCCGATGAGCTGGTGACGCGCGCACAAATGCACGGTTTGAAAATCAAGGCCTAGGACAATAAGCCATGGCCAACCGTAAGCGTTCGCGCGAGCAAGAAGTCGACCCGATGTATGACATGTTGTTCAACATGCTGATCGCATTTGTGTTCTGCTTCATTATCGCGTTTCTGTCGATTAATCCAAAAGCGCAAAAGAGTGGTGATATTCCGGCGAAAGCCGAGTTCATTATCACGCTGTCTTGGCCTGATAACGATCCCAACGATCTCGACCTCTGGACGCAGGGTCCGTCCGGTGAAGTCGTCTGGTTTCGTAATCGTGAGGCAGGGCTAATGCATCTGGATCGTGATGATCGTGGTAGTTCGAACAACACCATCATCGTGAACGGCAAGAAGGTCGTGAATCCGCTACGGCAGGAGGTCACGACGATTCGTAGCATTATCCCGGGTGAATATGTCGCGAATGTTCACTACTACGAGACCAAAGAGCTCGATCCAAACGATCCCAAAGCAGGCAAGCCAGTTGAGGCCACGCTCACGGTGATCAAAGTGAATCCGAAAGCCGAGGTCGTGTTCTATGGACAGGCCACGCTGGATACGCGCGGTAAGGAAGCGACCTTGGTGCGCTTTACCATCGATCCGAGCGGTGCTGTCACCAATATCAATACCATCCCGAAATCTTTAGCGAAGTCGCTGACATGACCCTGACCTTGATTATTGCCTTTTCGCTGTTTGTCTTTTTATTCGCGCTTGCGCTGGTCTACTCTAGTTGGCCGCGCTGGTTGAAAGGGGTGCTGACACTAGGCGTCTGTGCATTTTACTTTTACGGTCATAACGCCGTGATGAGTGTGATTGGTTACCCCACTAATGACCCATTGCCAGCGCGCTTTTTGCTGATTGCAGCAGTAATCGAAGAACCAACGCCGAAGTATCCGGGTGCTTTATATCTGTGGGTGACGCCGATTGAAGAAGGCCGGCGTCATCTAGAGCCGCGGGGCTATAAGCTGCCCTACATGCGTGCGCTGCATGAGCGAATTACCGAAGGCATGAAAAAAGGTCAGCGCGGTATTAGTCAGATGGGCACTGCCGAGGCGAAGTCTGGCCAGGGGACGGGGCCGAGCTGGCTGAATCCGGGCAAGGATGAGCAAGAGATCAAGATTATGGATCTGCCTGCGCCTCAGGTACCGGAAAAATAAAATGCGATTGCTCAACAATTTTTCCAGCGCGATTGCAATGATAAGTGTTGCGGCAGCGCTGAGTCTGCTCGTTGGCTGCCAAAAACCCGCCAACGATAATCCCTTGTTCCCGCTCGGCGAAGGAAGGAGTTGGACCTACCGTATTGAGATTAGCTACGACGCACCAGAGCCTTATGTCGATCGATCGACGATCACCATGACGAATCTTGGGCGGGTGGATTTGAATGGTATTGAGACTTGGCGCCGACGCAGTGACTACGGCAACGACTATTGGCTAAAGATTGATGACAAGGGCGTGCATCGTATTGCCAGCCGTACTCCGAATGACAAAGTGGCGGTACTCGACAGCGCGCCACGTACCGTGTTACCAGCCAAACTGAGTAAGGAAGAAAAGTGGACGACCACCACGGTGCCTTACTTCCTGAAGCGTCGGAACGAGTGGCCGCAAGAATTCAAATATGTCGATCGCTTCCGCGATCTCACTATGACCTATGCGGTAGAGGCGACTGACCAGAAGGTCAGTACGCCCGCGGGTGAGTACAGTGGCTGTGTGCTGATCAAGGGGGTAACGCCTTTGCACATCTGGCACGAGCAAGAAATGACCTACAAAGTAGCGCCGATGGTGAACCTCGAGTGGTACTGCCCCAACGTCGGACTAGTACAGTTGGAGCGCCATGAGCCGACCACGGCGCGATTTTTTCAAGGGGGCGTCATGCGCATGACGCTGCTGCGCACCAAAAGTCTGTAGCGATTTTCACGGGTAGCCAAGGACTCTTTTTCATTCGCGTTTTTCGAATCAGAAGAGCACGCCTGTTAGTCTCCTCTGTGGGCCTCCCTGCCCAGTTTTGGTGCTGTTTTAAGGTTATGTAAGCTTGCAAATCCTTACGTAAGGCACTGTAAGAATCGCTCCACAATTAATATTGAAAACCTGTCTTCGACCCGCTTGGGTCATTTTTTTTGCTGTCAGCTTTTGTAAGGCAATGATGATTTTTGCGTTATTGGCGCATCGAATTTGCTGCGCTGCAAATTCAATTTTTCCCTCTGTAAGGCACCCTAAAGCGGGTGTTGCGTTTAGCCCGAAACCGGAAAAAAAATAACCCAAAAACCGCCTCCAAAACCATGAGTAAGGTAGTGGGATATTCGTTGATTTTTTTTTTAGACCTTGTACCATCACCGTGCTTAGATATTGGTGTGGAGTTGTACAGGAAGCGTCTGTATTTAGGCTATTATTAAATTAATAACACCGGGGTCCATGCAACCCTAGCACTCGATGAACGGAGACACAATGAAGCTATCCATGAAAACGATGGCCACTGCGGCGATGCTGGTAGCAGCACCAGTCGCAATGGCCAAAGACTGGGGTGTGTACGGTGGCGACACCGGTAACACCCGCTACAGTGTTGCTAACCAAGTTAACACTGGCAACGTCAAAAACCTGCAGGTCAAGTGGGCATTGCAACTTGGTACTAACCGTTCACAAGAATCGACACCGATTCTGGTCGGCGACACCATGTTCGTGACCTCGTCTTTCGGTCCGAAACACGTTTACGCGGTTAACGCTAAAACGGGTGATCTCAAGTGGCGTCACTCGCCAGAGCTGCCAAAGAACGTTGATCAGTTCGCTTGCTGCGACGTGAACAGCCGTGGTGTTGCACACGCTAATGGCAAGATCTTCTTTGGCCGTCTTGACTCTAAGCTGACTGCGCTTGACGCGAAGACCGGCAAAGAGCTCTGGACCTCGACCGTGGTTGACTACACTCAGGGTTCGGTTATCACTTCGCCACCCACTATCGCTGGCAACCTCGTCATCACCGGTTTCGGTGGTGGTGAATACGGTGTACGTGGCGCGATCATCGCTTACGATCAGAACACTGGTAAGGAAGTCTGGCGTACCCACACCGTGCCTGAGCCAAATGAAAAAGGCGGCGATACCTGGAAGGGTGACTCCGGCAAGCATGGCGGTGGCGCTGCATGGTTCATCGGTTCGTATGATCCGAAGCTGAACCTGGTCTACTACGGCACCTCCAACCCAGCACCTTGGGCAGCTGCAGT
>JAIXQK010000157.1 GCA_027485795.1 Oxalobacteraceae bacterium | reverse complement strand
GTGACGTTCTTCGGCGCTTCGGAATAGTGCTTGAACTCCATTGAGTAAGTCGCACGACCTTGAGTCGCAGAACGCAACGACGTCGAGTAACCGAACATCTCAGACAATGGCACTTCTGCACGAATAATCTTGCCACCACCACCCGGGATTTCATCCATGCCTTGCACCATCCCGCGACGTGACGACAAGTCACCCATCACGGTACCGGCGTAATCTTCCGGCGTCTCAACTTCAACCGCCATCATCGGCTCGAGCAGTACAGGCTGGGCCTTGCGGCAGCCATCTTTGAACGCCATTGAAGCCGCCATACGGAAGGCATTTTCGTTGGAGTCAACGTCATGGTAAGAACCGAAGAACAACGTGACCTTGACATCTACCACTGGGTAGCCCGCCAACACACCGACCGGCAGTGTCTCGACGACACCCTTCTCGACGGCTGGAATATATTCGCGCGGCACCACGCCACCCTTGATCGCGTCGATGAACTCGAAACCCTTACCTGGTTCTTGTGGTTCGATCTTGAGCACCACGTGGCCGTACTGACCTCGACCACCCGACTGCTTGACGAACTTGCCTTCAATTTCTTCGCAAACTTTGCGAATCGTCTCACGATAGGCAACCTGTGGTTTACCGACGGTTGCCTCAACGCTGAATTCACGACGCATACGGTCAACGATAATCTCAAGGTGCAATTCGCCCATGCCCGAGATGATGGTCTGACCGGATTCTTCATCAGTCTTGACGCGGAACGATGGGTCTTCCTGCGCCAAGCGATTAAGCGCGATACCCATCTTTTCCTGGTCGGCCTTGGTCTTCGGCTCAACTGCCTGCGAGATCACTGGCTCTGGGAATACCATGCGCTCAAGTGTGATGACAGCACTCGGATCACACAGCGTGTCGCCGGTCGTTGCTTCTTTCAAACCGACCGCGGCAGCGATGTCACCGGCGCGCACTTCCTTGATTTCTTCGCGCTGGTTGGCGTGCATTTGCAGAATACGACCGACGCGCTCTTTCTTGCTCTTGACTGGGTTGTAAATGGTATCGCCAGAATTCACCACGCCAGAGTAGACGCGGAAGAAAATCAGCTGACCCACGAATGGGTCGGTCATGATTTTGAATGCCAACGCCGAGAACTTCTCGCTGTCGTCGGCCTTGCGGCTGGCTGGTTGCTCGTTGTCATCGGTACCCGCTACCGGCGGAATATCGACTGGCGACGGCAGGTATTCGATCACCGCGTCCAACATTGCCTGCACGCCTTTGTTCTTGAAAGCAGTACCGCACATCATCGGCACGATCTCACCGGCGATCGTACGGGCGCGCAAAGCTTTCTTGATATCGTCTTCAGACAAGTCGCCGTCTTCGAGATATTTGTTCATCAGCTCTTCGCTGGACTCGGCAGCGACTTCAACCATCTTCTCGCGCCACTCGGCGGCAACATCGGCCAGATCAGCAGGAATGTCTTCGTAGTTGAATTTCATGCCCTGGGTCGCATCGTCCCAGATAATCGCCTTCATCTTCACCAGATCGATCACGCCGGTGAAATTTTCTTCGGCACCAATCGGTACTTGGATGGGTACAGGGTTAGCCTTCAAGCGGCTGCGCATCTGCTCGTAAACCTTGAAGAAGTTCGCGCCGGTACGGTCCATCTTGTTGACAAAGGCCAGACGCGGAACACCGTACTTGTTGGCCTGACGCCAAACTGTCTCGGACTGTGGCTGAACACCACCAACAGCGCAGTACACCATGCACGCACCATCGAGCACGCGCATCGAGCGCTCAACTTCGATGGTGAAGTCGACGTGGCCAGGGGTGTCGATGATGTTGATATGGTGCTCAGCGAAGTTATTCGCCATGCCCTTCCAAAAGCAGGTGGTCGCTGCGGAGGTAATTGTGATTCCGCGCTCCTGCTCCTGCTCCATCCAGTCCATGGTCGCCGCGCCATCGTGCACTTCACCGATTTTGTGGTTCACACCGGTGTAATAAAGGATACGCTCGGTGGTAGTGGTCTTACCGGCGTCGATGTGAGCTGAAATACCGATGTTGCGGTAACGCTCGATGGGGGTCTTGCGAGCCATGATCAGTCCTATACTTTCTCAATAGTCGACATCGGGCGCCCGTACAACCAGCCTACCCGGCATCAGATTCAGGTTGGGGCAACGACTGATGCCGTTGCCACCGGCATCAGAAGCGGAAATGCGAGAACGCCTTGTTCGCTTCGGCCATACGGTGCACTTCGTCACGCTTTTTCATCGCGCCGCCGCGGCCTTCGGAGGCGTCGAGTAATTCGCCCGCCAAGCGCAAAGCCATCGACTTTTCACCGCGCTTGTTAGCAGCCTCACGCAACCAACGCATAGACAGCGCCATACGGCGAACGGGACGCACTTCAACCGGGACTTGGTAATTCGCACCACCCACGCGTCGTGATTTGACCTCGACCATCGGCTTACAGTTGCCGATCGCCGCTGCAAAAATTTCCAGCGGGTCTTTGCCGGTCTTGGTTTGGATCTGAGAAAACGCGCCGTAGATAATATTCTCGGCAACCGACTTCTTACCAGAGAGCATTAGGACGTTGACGAACTTAGCGACATCAACATTGCCGTATTTGGGATCCGGCAGAATTTCGCGTTTGGGGACTTCACGACGACGTGGCATTACGTTTCCTTTCAATCTTCAGTCGGCAATGCTTCTGCATCACCACGAGAGGCATCAAGCCCACTCACTTACTCGGCCACTTGGGCCGCTTAACACTGCAGCAGTGCTGCAGAAACTTGGATGACTCGACGAGTCAGTGAATTACTTTGCCGCAGCAGCTTTGCCGCGCTTGGCGCCGTACTTCGAACGCGCTTGCTTACGGTCTTTGACGCCTTGCGTATCAAGCGAGCCGCGCACCATGTGGTAACGCACACCTGGCAAATCCTTCACCCGGCCGCCACGAATCAACACGACGCTGTGCTCTTGCAGGTTGTGGCCTTCACCGCCGATGTAAGAGATCACCTCGAACCCGTTGGTCAGACGCACCTTGGCGACCTTACGCAAGGCTGAGTTTGGCTTCTTCGGGGTTGTGGTGTAAACACGCGTGCAGACGCCGCGCTTCTGTGGGCTGTTTTGCAGGGCGGGCGATTTGCTCTTCACACGCACGGAGGTACGTGGCTTGCGAATCAGTTGGCTAATAGTTGGCATCGGTTTTTCAACCCAACAAAAATAAAAAGGTTTTAAAACCCCGTTATCACGGGGGCGCCTCGCCTTAAAGCAGAACGCGATGGCTTTCGCCGCCGCTAACTGCCGGCACGGAAAAAAGCGTCGGGGACTGAATACAGACCAAAGAGCGCTTAAGCCCGGGCGAGCTTAAATTCGAGAACTCGCGAGTATAAATGGCACCAGAGAACGCGTCAACCCGCGTCGGCATTGCCAAATCACTATGAAAACGGCCCGGGAATCCCGGGCCGCCCCATCAAACAGTAGGCAAGATCAGCCCTCGCTATCACCCTCGGCCGGTGCCGCTGTTTCGGCCTCAGCTTCCTGCAGGGCTCGCGCCGCTTCTGCTTGCAACATTGCCGCGCGCTCTTCAGCTTCCCAAGTTTCCTTCTCCTTGCGCGCACGGTGAAACGCCAGTCCAGTGCCAGCCGGGATAAGCCGGCCCACGATCACGTTTTCCTTCAGGCCACGCAAGGTGTCCTTCTTGCCCATGATCGCTGCCTCGGTCAGCACTCGGGTGGTTTCCTGGAACGAGGCGGCCGAAATGAACGAGTCTGTCGACAATGATGCCTTGGTAATACCCAACAGCACGTTCTCAAAGGAGGCCGGCCGCTTATTGTCGGCAATGACGCGATCATTCTCGTCCAGCAGCTCAGATCTTTCGACCTGCTCGCCCGGGATATAGCTGGTGTCGCCAGCATCGGCCACCTGAACACGACGCAACATCTGACGCACGATGACCTCGATGTGCTTGTCGTTGATCTTCACACCCTGCAAGCGATAAACGTCCTGCACTTCATCGACGATGTAGCGAGCCAGCGCCTCGGCGCCCAGCAGGCGAAGGATATCTTGTGGGTCGGCAGGGCCATCCACAATCATCTCGCCCTTGTTCACAACCTGACCGTCGTGAACCAGCACTTGCTTGTCCTTGGTAATCAGGAACTCATGCTTGTTGCCGTCCATGTCAGTGATCTCAAGCCGCTGCTTGCCCTTGGTCTCCTTGCCGAAGGCAACGGTACCCGTCACCTCGGCCAGCATGCCGGCATCTTTCGGCGAACGAGCCTCGAAAAGTTCGGCCACGCGCGGCAGACCGCCGGTGATGTCTCGCGTCTTCTGCGATTCAGTCGGGATACGCGCCAGCACCTCACCGACCGATACCGGTTGACCGTCCTTCACGGTGATCAACGCGCCTACCTGGAAGCCGATGGTGACCGGATGATCGGTGCCCGCAATTTTTACTTCTTGGCCGAGCTCGTTGAGCAGTTTGACTTGCGGTCGCATTGCGCGGCTGGTCGTGCTGCGGCGCTTCGCGTCAATGACGACCAACGTCGACAGGCCAGTTACCTCGTCAATCTGCTTGGCGACCGTGGAGCCTTCTTCGACATTTTCGAACTTCACGGTACCCGCGTACTCAGTGATGATCGGGCGGGTCAACGGATCCCAATTTGCCAGCGCAGTACCAGCTTTGATCACTTGACCATCTTTCACGATCAGCGTGGCGCCATAAGGCACTTTGTGTCGCTCACGCTCACGACCATGATCATCGGTGATCAGCACCTCACCAGAGCGGGAGATCACAATCTGATCACCCTTACCGTTCGTCACGTAACGCATGGTGGCGGTAAAGCGCACCGTGCCATTCGACTTTGCTTCAACCGAAGATGCCACTGCAGCACGCGATGCCGCACCACCAATGTGGAAGGTACGCATCGTCAACTGAGTACCCGGCTCACCGATCGACTGCGCGGCAATCACACCGACCGCCTCACCGACGTTGACCATGCTGCCACGACCCAGATCGCGGCCGTAACATTTCGCACACAAGCCGTAACGCGTATCGCAGGTCAGTGCCGTACGAACCTTCACCTCATCAATACCGAGGCGCTCAATATCTTCAACAGCATCCTCGTCGAGCAAGGTACCTGCTTCATAAACGGTTTCCTGAGTCTCCGGATTGACGACATCGGTCGCAACAACACGGCCCAGAATACGGTCGCGCAATGGCTCGATTACTTCACCACCCTCGACCAGCGCCTTCATGGCAGTTCCGTTGACCGTACCGCAGTCATCTTCAACCACCACTAGGTCTTGAGTCACATCGACTAGACGACGCGTCAGATAACCTGAGTTAGCGGTTTTAAGCGCGGTATCTGCCAAGCCCTTACGAGCACCATGCGTAGAAATAAAGTACTGCAGAACATTCAAACCTTCACGGAAGTTTGCAGTGATTGGCGTTTCAATAATAGAGCCATCTGGTTTCGCCATCAGACCACGCATACCCGCTAGCTGACGAATCTGCGCCGCCGAGCCACGCGCTCCGGAGTCGGCCATCATGTAAATCGCATTAAACGATTCTTGTGTCCCGGTGGAGCCATCGCGCTTGACCACGCTCTCGACCTTCAACTGCTCCATCATGGCCTTGCCAACTTCATCGCCAGCCTTACCCCAGATGTCGACCACTTTGTTGTAGCGCTCACCGGCCGTAACCAAGCCAGACGAGTACTGTTGCTCGATCTGCTTCACCTCATGCTCAGCCTGCGAGATGATGGTGGATTTTTGCGGCGGTACCAACATATCGTCGACGCAAATCGAGATACCCGCGCGGGTCGCCAAACGGAAGCCTGCTTGCATCAACTGATCGGCGAACACCGCGGTAGCGCGCAAGCCGCACTTACGGAACGAGATATTGATCAGTTTAGAAATTTCTTTCTTCTTCAGCGCACGATTCAATGCAGAGAAAGGCAGCCCCTTCGGCAAAATCTCGGAAAGGATGGCCCGGCCTACCGTTGTCTCGACGCGCTGTATTTTCTTCTCGAACTCTTCGGTACCCGCCACACGCAAGTACTCGTTGACTCGAACCGTTACGCGCGAGGTCAGTTCGACTTCTTTGTTGTCGTAGGCGCGGATGACTTCAGAGACATCCTGGAACGCCATGCCTTCGCCCTTACCGTTGATCTTTTCACGCGTGGCGTAGTAAAGACCCAGAACGATATCTTGTGATGGCACGATCGATGGCTCGCCATTCGATGGGAACAACACGTTGTTCGACGCCAGCATCAGCGTACGCGCTTCCATCTGTGCTTCGATCGACAGTGGTACGTGAACTGCCATCTGGTCGCCATCGAAGTCAGCGTTGAAAGCGGCACAGACTAGCGGGTGCAATTGAATCGCCTTGCCCTCAATCAGTACCGGTTCAAACGACTGGATGCCGAGACGGTGCAACGTCGGCGCGCGGTTCAACATCACTGGGTGCTCGCGGATCACTTCTTCCAGAATGTCCCACACGATCGGCTCTTGCAGCTCGACCAGTTTCTTGGCTGCCTTGATTGTGGTGGCGAGACCCATGAGTTCAAGCTTGTTGAAGATGAAGGGCTTGAACAACTCGAGTGCCATCAACTTCGGCAAGCCGCACTGGTGCAGCTTCAGCTGTGGGCCCACCACAATCACCGAGCGTCCGGAGTAATCCACACGCTTGCCGAGCAAGTTTTGACGGAAACGACCACCCTTACCTTTGATCATTTCGGCCAGCGATTTCAGCGGACGCTTGTTCGCACCCGTCATCGCTTTGCCACGACGGCCGTTGTCGAGCAGTGAGTCGACCGCCTCTTGCAACATGCGCTTCTCGTTACGCGTAATGATCTCTGGCGCGCGCAACTCCATCAAACGCTTGAGACGATTGTTACGGTTGATGACGCGACGGTACAAGTCATTCAGATCGGAGGTCGCGAAACGACCACCATCCAGAGGCACCAGTGGACGCAGCTCCGGTGGTAGCACCGGCAGCACTTCCATAATCATCCAGTCTGGCTTGATGCCAGAACGCTGAAATGCTTCCAATACCTTCAGGCGCTTGGCGTATTTTTTGATCTTCGCTTCCGACTTGGATTCGCGCAGATCAGTGCGCAGCTGTTCAGCTTCGCGATCGATATCGATAGCGCGCAGCAGCTCACGGATACCCTCGGCGCCCATGAACGCGGTGAAGTCATCGCCAAACTCTTCGTACTTGGCGGCGTAATCATCCTCGGACATGATCTGGCACTTCTTCAGCGGGGTCATGCCAGGATCGGTCACGACATAGGCTTCGAAGTACAGAACGCGCTCGATGTCGCGCAGCGTCATGTCCAATACCATGCCCAGACGGGACGGCAAGGACTTCAAGAACCAAATGTGCGCGACCGGCGAGGCGAGTTCGATGTGACCCATGCGCTCACGGCGCACTTTCGCCAGCGTGACTTCCACACCGCATTTTTCGCAGATGACGCCACGATGCTTCAGTCGCTTGTACTTGCCACACAAGCACTCATAGTCCTTGATCGGGCCAAAGATCTTGGCGCAGAACAGACCATCACGCTCGGGCTTGAACGTACGGTAGTTAATGGTCTCCGGCTTTTTGACTTCGCCGTACGACCAGGAACGAATTTTGTCGGGCGAAGCAAGACCAATCTTGATCGCATCGAATTGTTCGTTTTGCTGTACTTGCTTGAATAGATCGAGCAGTGCTTTCATGTATCACTCCACAGTGGCGTGAAAAATATATCTTTGCTGCAGGCCGCCCCTTGCGGGACGGCCGGTGGCCAGACGGCTTATTAGTCGCGTTCGAGGTCGATGTCGATGCCGAGCGAGCGAATTTCCTTCACCAGAACATTGAAGGACTCCGGCATGCCAGCGTCGATCACATGATCGCCCTTGACCAGGTTCTCGTACACCTTGGTCCGGCCGTTCACGTCGTCCGACTTCACAGTCAGCATCTCTTGCAACACATACGATGCGCCATAGGCCTCGAGCGCCCACACTTCCATCTCGCCGAAGCGCTGGCCGCCGAACTGCGCCTTGCCTCCCAGCGGTTGCTGTGTGACCAGCGAGTATGGGCCGGTGGAACGTGCGTGCATCTTGTCGTCGACCAAGTGGTGCAGCTTGAGCACGTGCATGTAGCCAACAGTGACTGGGCGCTCAAAGGCATCGCCCGTACGACCGTCGTACATCGTGACCTGGTTCTTCGACTGCGTCATACCCAGCTGCTTGGCGATATCGCCAGGGTAGGCGAGGTCCAGCATGCGATGGATCTCGTTTTCGTTGGCGCCATCAAAGACGGGGGTGGCGAATGGCACACCCTCTTTCAAGTTGTCGGCCAACTCCAGGACCTCGGCGTCAGAGAACCCATCAAGATTTTCAGCGCGGCCGGACTCGTTGTAGATCTTTTTCAAGAACTCTCGGATCTCGGCCGCTTTGGTTTGTGCTCTCAGCATGTCGCCGATTCGCAAACCCAAGCCTTTGGCTGCCCAGCCCAAGTGAACCTCAAGCACCTGACCGACGTTCATCCGCGACGGTACGCCGAGCGGGTTCAAGACGATATCCGCAGGTGTGCCATCGGCCATGTAGGGCATGTCTTCAACCGGAACAATGCGTGAGACCACACCTTTGTTACCGTGACGACCCGCCATCTTGTCGCCAGGCTGCAGACGACGCTTGACCGCCAGATAGACCTTCACCATCTTTTGCACGCCGGGCGGCAACTCGTCACCCTGCGTCAGTTTCTTGCGCTTCTCTTCGAAGTCGAGATCGAACTGATGCCGCTTCTCCGCGATCGATTCCTTGATCGCCTCGAGTGTCGCGGCCGCGTCTTCATCGGCAGGACGAATGTCGAACCAGTGATATTTCTCGACGTCGTCCAGATATTCCTTGCTGATCTTGGTGCCTTTAGCGAGCTTCTTAGGGCCGCCATTTGCAACTTTACCGATCAGCATTTTTTCCAGACGCTGGAATGCATCGCCCTCAACGATACGCAGCTGATCGTTCAGATCGAGGCGGTAGCGCTTCAGTTCATCGTCAATAATTTGCTGCGCACGTTTGTCGCGCTGGATGCCTTCGCGCGTGAACACCTGCACATCAATCACCGTACCGACCATGCCTGATGGCACGCGCAACGAGGTGTCTTTCACATCAGACGCTTTCTCACCAAAAATCGCACGCAGTAGCTTCTCTTCCGGCGTCAGTTGGGTTTCGCCTTTCGGGGTCACCTTACCAACAAGGACATCACCCGCCTCAACCTCGGCACCGATGTAGACAATGCCGGATTCATCCAAGCGTGCCAATTGGTTCTCGGCCAAATTGGAGATATCGCGCGTAATTTCTTCAGGGCCTAGTTTGGTATCGCGCGCAACAACCGACAGTTCTTCGATGTGAACCGAGGTATATCGATCATCTGCCACCACCTTCTCGGAGATCAAGATCGAGTCTTCGAAGTTGTAGCCATTCCAGGGCATGAACGCGACCAACATGTTCTGCCCGAGCGCTAACTCACCCAGATCGGTCGATGCACCATCGGCAATGACGTCATGCCGCGTCACGCGGTCACCCACTTCAACGATAGGACGCTGATTGATATTGGTGTTTTGGTTGGAGCGGGTGTACTTGATCAGGTTGTAGATATCAACACCGACTTCACCGGCCTGTGCTTCGTCATCATTGACGCGAATCACAATACGACCAGCATCGACATAGTCGACTACACCGCCACGCAGCGCCTGTACGGTGGTGCCTGAGTCAATCGCCACCGTACGCTCAACACCAGTACCGACCAGTGCCTTTTCTGGGCGCAAGCATGGCACCGCCTGACGTTGCATGTTGGCGCCCATCAGCGCGCGGTTCGCATCGTCATGCTCAAGGAAAGGAATCAGAGAGGCAGCTACCGACACAATCTGTCCCGGCGCCACATCCATATACTGCACACGCTCCGGCGACACGAGAATGGTCTCGCCAGCTTCGCGAGCAGACACCAATTCGTCAGACAGCTTGCCTTTAGCGTCGATGGTCGCATTCGCCTGAGCGATGATGTAGCGGCCTTCTTCAATCGCTGACAAGTAGTCAATCTGATCGGTGACTTTGCCATCGATCACCTTGCGATAAGGCGTTTCGAGGAAGCCGTACTCGTTCAGACGCGCATACAGTGCGAGCGAGTTAATCAGTCCGATGTTGGGACCTTCCGGCGTCTCAATCGGGCACACACGGCCGTAGTGAGTGGGGTGCACGTCACGCACTTCGAAGCCAGCGCGCTCACGCGTTAGACCACCCGGTCCAAGTGCGGAAACGCGACGCTTGTGCGTGATCTCCGACAGCGGATTGGTTTGGTCCATAAACTGCGACAACTGCGACGAACCGAAGAACTCACGAATCGCAGCCGAGATCGGCTTTGAATTGATCAGGTCATGCGGCATCAAGTTGTCTGCTTCGGCTTGGCCCAGACGCTCCTTGACTGCACGCTCAACTCGTACCAGACCGGCACGGAACTGGTTCTCTGCCAGTTCGCCCACGCAGCGCACACGGCGGTTACCAAGGTGATCGATATCGTCGACCTCACCGCGACCATTGCGCAGTTCAACAAGAATCTTGATGACTGCCAAAATGTCTTCATTCGACAGCGTCATTGTCCCGGTCAATTCTTCGCGTCCGACACGACGGTTGAATTTCATACGACCAACAGCCGATAGATCGTAACGGTCTTCGTTATAAAACAAGCCGTTGAACAAGGCTTCGACCGAGTCTTCGGTCGGTGGCTCACCAGGACGCATCATGCGATAGATAGCGACTCGCGCGGCCATCTGATCGGCGGTGTCGTCGGCACGCAGCGTACTTGAGATGTAGGCACCCTGATCCAAGTCGTTGGTGTAAAGCGTTTGTATGTTGGCGACGTTGGCATCACGCAAGCGCGCAAGCAATTCCTCGGTGAGCTCATCATTCGCATTAGCGATGATTTCACCAGTATCGGCGTCAATGATATTGGTCGCCAATACACGGCCCAGCAAATAATCCTCGGGTACTGAAATATGCTTCAGGGCGGCGGCTTCGATGTCACGCACGTGCTTGGCGTTGATACGCTTGTCTTTCGCGACAATGACAGCGCCCGACTTATCGGTGATATCAAATCGCGCCACCTCACCGCGCAAACGCTCAGCAACAAATTCCATTGCTGCGCCTTCTGCGCGCAAGGCAAAGTTGTCGAATACGAAGAAGTTCGCGAGGATCTGCTCGGCGCTCATGCCGATTGCTTTCAGCAAGATCGTCACGGGCATTTTGCGGCGGCGATCAACACGGAAATACAGAATATCTTTCGGGTCGAATTCAAAATCCAACCAAGAACCACGGTAAGGGATGATGCGGGCAGAGAACAACAGCTTGCCCGACGAGTGGGTCTTGCCGCGATCATGCTCAAAGAAGACGCCCGGCGAACGGTGCAACTGCGACACGATCACACGCTCGGTACCATTGATCACGAACGAGCCATTCACCGTCATCAGGGGCAACTCGCCCATGTAGACTTCTTGCTCCTTCATTTCCTTGACGACCGGCTTGGTCGGCGATTCCTTGTCGAGGATGACCAAGCGAACTTTGGCGCGCAGAGGCGATGCGTAGGTGAGTCCGCGCTGCTGACACTCCTTTACATCGAAGGGTGGTACGCCGAGCGAGTACGACAAAAACTCAAGGCGTGCGAACCCGTTGTGTGAAACAATTGGGAAGATAGAGTTGAACGCTGACTGCAGTCCTTCGGTTTTACGCTCGGACGTGGGAACGCCCTCTTGCAAAAATTCCGAATAAGAATCTAGCTGCGTCGCCAGCAGGTAAGGAACCTCATGAACATTGGCGCGTTTTGCGAAAGACTTGCGGATGCGTTTCTTCTCGGTGAATGAGTAGTGCATGAACACTCCGTGAGTGACGGGAAGGATAGAGAATTCAGGACTCGAGACGGCATCTCACCGTCGCTTCGAACCCTCAATGCTTTACCCTTTCCCCCTCCAATCAGAAATGCCGTTGACGCTGATCGTGCTTAACGTCTTCGACAGCCATTACTGCGTACCACCATCCTGATCGTTGTTCGCGCCAGCAAACCATAAATTCCGTAAGTGCCGAAGGCAGAACCCACCCTGACGGACAGGTTCTGCACTTCGACGGGCGCGCAACGCAAAGAGACTGGCTTACTTGAGGTCGGCCTTTGCGCCGGCTTCTTCCAGCTTCTTCTTCGCTGCTTCGGCGTCTGCCTTGGCGACGCCTTCCTTGACTGGCTTCGGTGCGCCGTCGACCAGATCTTTTGCTTCTTTCAGGCCAAGACCAGTGATCTCGCGAACTGCCTTAATCACGCCAACCTTGTTTGCGCCGACATCCGTCAACACCACGGTGAACTCAGTCTGCTCTTCGGCTGCTGCTGCACCACCGCCGCCGCCACCTGCTGGGCCGGCCACTGCCATTGCTGCAGCCGAAACACCGAATTTCTCTTCGAAAGCCTTAACCAGGTCGTTCAGGTCCATCACGCTCATCTGACCGACGGCTTCGAGGATGTCATCTTTAGAAATTGCCATTTAAAAACTCCTTAAGTTCGGAATGTATCGAGTAGGTTCTTGAAAGTACTGAGGCGATTCGCATCGCGAATCAAGCTGCCTCAGCCTCTTTTTTTGCTGCCAGGGCGGCGAGTGCACGTGCAAAGCCCGAAACAGGCGCCTGCATCACACCCAACAACTGGGCGATCAGGACTTCCTTGCTTGGGATGCTTGCCAGTGCAGTGACCGCTGCCTTGTCGAGTGGCTTGCCTGCGTAATTGCCTGCCTTGACGACCAGTTTGTCGTTGGACTTGGCAAAGTCATTCAGGACTTTGGCCGCAGCCACCGCGTCTTCCGAGATCGCATAGATCAACGGACCGGTCATTTCGGATGCGAGAGGCGCAAACGCTGTGCCCTCCACCGCGCGACGTGCCAAGGTATTTTTCAATACCCGCAGGTAAACCTGCTGCGAACGCGCGTCGGCACGCAATTTGGTCAAGGACCCAACTTCGATGCCGCGATACTCGGCCAGCACCACTGTCTGCGCCGAAACCAGCTTGGCAGAGACTTCGGCAACTACGGCCTTCTTGTCACTTAGATTGAGACTCACGTTCAACCTCCAAAAATGATGCTTGGCAACTGCACGGCCAAATGACCGCCTGCCTTACATCGTTTCGAACACGGCGTCCGAAGTCTGGAGCTGATAGCCGCTGTCATTGCAACACCGGCTATCGAAACTACAAAACTTGTTCGGGCTCGCCATCTGCGTTGGGGAGATCCGGATAAACCTTC
>JAIXQK010000093.1 GCA_027485795.1 Oxalobacteraceae bacterium | reverse complement strand
GGTCAGAGGTCAGAGGTCAGAGGTCAGAGGTCAGAGGTCAGAGGTCAGAGGTCAGAGGTCAGAGGTCAGAGGTCAGTGGTCAGAGGTCAGAGGGCAGAGGGCAGAGGGCAGAGGGCAGAGGCCTATTTTCCGGCGCGGCGGAAAGGAGTAACGTCGTGCCACGGCGGTGAATCGGCAACCGCAGGAACGGGGTACAAACGGGCGACAAAACGCGGCAAAAAAATGCGGGGTCGCCCTCCCTCGAGAAGGCGACCCCGCTAGGATCCCGGAGAGAAACCTATTAGCTCCGGGAAAGCGGTGTGTTGGTTAAACGTTAGAAGTTTGTCGCCTGGGCTCTGAGTCCTGGTATCACCTTCCAACGAATCACGTTTAACTCATAACTCCGGCGTCTCAGCGGCGGCGGCGGAGCAGGGCGATGAGGCCGAAGCTTCCGAGCAGGGCTGCGACGTTCGGCTCGGGGATGGCGGTGGCGGTGAAGTTGATGGTCTGCATGCCCAGCGCCAAGCTGCCCAAGCCTGCAACCGCTTCATCACTGTTGCCTGTCATATTGATGCTACCTGTGAAGGTGCCCTCGCTGCCCGTGTTGAATGTGATGGTGAACGAGTTAAACCCGTCCGCCGCAACTCCCGAGAAATTCGCCGCCGTGGTGGAGAATCCGGTTCCGGTAAATCCGGTGTAGTTACCGCTGAGGGTGTCCTGGAAAGCGGCGTTGCCAAAGGCTGTGTTGGCGAACTGAAGGGTAGCAACGTAATCAGTATTCAACTGAAGTCCGTCGCCGAAGTCGAGGTTGAGGCCTGTCAGGGTGCCAGCACCACCGGTCTGACTGAGCAGCGCCTGAGCGAAGCTGTAAACATTGACGTTGATGGTCACCGTCTGGCTTGCGATTCCAAGGTTGCCCAGGCCACTGGAATTCACTTCCTCAGTTCGCAGGCCGAGCGTGGTGGAGCCAGAGTAAGCTCCGGCAACGGCGTTCGCATCCATTCCCACCGTGAGCGAGCCGCTGCCGCTGGTTGCAACCCCGGTGGCCGAACCGGTGGCGGTGAAGCCGCTCGATGTGGCCGAGAAGCCGGTGGTGCCGAGCGTTTCCTGGTAGGGGGCGCTGGCAGCTCCGGTATTGGTGATGCTCATAGAGCTTGAAACGCTGGCATTCACGCGGGTGTTCAAGGTGGTGACCGTTTGGCTCGCCGCTGCGGAAGCAGGGTTGTAAACCGCGCCGTTGACCGTGATCGTCTGGCCGGTGAGCGAGGTGTTGGCGTAGCCGCTGTTTGTGCCGTTGGAGGCGAGGCCGATGGCAACCGTGCCGGTCTTGGCTCCGGCGGTGCCGGTATTGGCATTGCCGCCAAGGCCAACCGAGATCGTGGAACTGGAAGCTCCACCCGCAAGGTTGGTGATGTCCGTGCCGCTTACCGAGGCAGAACCCGTGGTGGAGCCTTGGGTTGCATTCAGGCCTTCCGAGAAGGTGGCGGCGGCGGTGTTCTGGATGCTGAGAGCAGACGTTCCGAAGGTTCCGCCTACGCGGACGTTACCTAGATCCACCGGAGTGGTGATGGTGTTGGCCGTGGCCAAACGATAGAGTTCGAGATCCACAGTGCCGCTTCCATAAACGACCTTCTCGTGCAGCGTGGCGCTGAGCGGGTTGGTCACGGAGTTGAAGGTTCCGGTGCGGGTGCCGGTGAAGGTGATGAGGCGGTAGGCTCCTGCTCCCATGCTGCCGTTGCCATCGGCTCCGGCATTGTTGATGAGTTGCAGCGTGCTGCTTCCACCGAGGTTCAATGCACCTGTAACCATCGTACGGTCAGAGAGTCCGGCAGCCGGGCTGGCTCCGGGCGTGCCGAGTTCGACTTGCTCAGTTCCGTTCTGGGTGTAGTCGGCAAGCATGGTCTGCGTGCCGATGCTGTTGCCTGCGGCATGGAAGCCGCCACTCTGAATCGTGGTGGCTTTGGCGATGGTGCCGCTGCCGCTAAGCGTCGCGCCGGAGGCGACGGTGAGCGCGGAAGAGCCGCTCAAGGTGCCGTTCACGGAGAAGTTGCCGAAGTTTACATTGATCGCGCCGGTAGTGGTCAGCGTATTGCTGAGCCGGACGATGCCGGTATTGCCGCTGGTGCCGACGTTGACGATGTTGTTGTTACTCGTCCAGGTGCCGGTCGCGAAGTTCACCGTGCCGCCGGAGGCAGCTTGCAGGGTGACGGCCTTGTTCAGGATGATGTTCCCAGTAAAGGAGGAGGAGGCAGCGGTATTGCCGCCGATAAATGTCGTTCCGGCACCAGAAGCTACGTCGATATTGCGAGCCACGGTGAAGGCGCCGTTGGTGAGCAGCGAGGCGCTGGAGGCACCGCCCAAGCTGACATTGCCGGTCGAGTTCCCCAAGGCTCCGGCTGATCCGCTGGGCGCGTTCGAGCCGATGAGCAGGGTGCCAGCGCTGACCGTGGTGGCGCCGGTGTAGGTGTTCGCACCAGAAAGTGTCCATGAGCCGACGCCGGATTTGGTGAGGGCAGTGGCACCGGTGTTGTCACCGATGATCGCCGCGATGCTGTTGGCGCTGGTATTGCTGCCGGTCAGGGTGAGGGTCTTGATTGCCGTGCCGCCATTGAAACCCATGCTGCCGGTATTGTTGAAGATCAACGCGGCACTGCCCGACGCATCAATAGTGCTGCTGCTCTGCAGAGAGAAAAGCCGGTCCGTAGTGCCGGCGGCACCGCCGGTCACCTGCAGGGTTCCGCCGTTGAGGATCAAGTTGCCAGCGGTGTTGGCGGATTGGCCCAAGGGATTCGCGTTGGCGACGAGGTTAACGGTCGGAATGCTCAAGGTGCCAGCGTTGATGGTGGTTGCGCCCGTGTAGGTGTTTGCGTTGGAGATGGTGAGCGTGTTCGTGCCGAGTTTGGTTAATCCCAGAGTGGTGCCTACGTCGCCAATCACGCCAGCATAGGTCTGTGTGCCAGGGCCGGCCGTTGTGTCAATGCCGAGGTTGACGTTGCCTGTGTAAGTGACCGTGCCGCCGCTCTGACCACCCAGCCCGCCTAGGAGTCCGCCGATGGTGCCATTGCCGCTCGTGCCGGTGGTCCATTCACCGGTGCCGCCGAGGTTGACAGCGAGAGTGGCTCCTGTGCCGACTGCGACCGCGCCGGTCGCAGGCTGCGAAACGAGTTTGCCGAATTGCAAAATGCCGGCGTTGATGGTGGTTCCGCCCGTGAAAGTGTTGGTTCCGGATAGAACCTGGGTGCCTGCGCCCGTCTTGGTGAGGGACATGCTGCCGTTGGCAATATTTCCGCTGTAGGAGTTGGATACGCCAGTCTGCGGATTCAGGGTAAGGTTCGTGACTGTGCCGGTAAATCCTGCGGTGAAGGCGCCGGCTAGGTTCACAGCGCCACCAAGACCGCCGAGCGTGAGGCTTGACCCACTCAATCCACTCGTGACGTCCAAGCCAATGGTGCTGCCATTGGAACCGGTGGTGACATAGGCGCTGTTCTGAAGTGCCAAGGCGTTCGTGATGGCAATCTTGCCGCCGCTGACCGTGGTCGTGCCGGTGTAGGTGTTCGCGCCCGAGAGGGTGAGCGTACCGTTGCCGGACTTGATGATATTGCCATTTACGACGGCGCCGCCTGTGTTATTTGCGATAGCGCCAGAGATAAGGGTGTTGCCCGTGCCATCAAAGGTTAGGGTCTGGGCAAACCCGCTTGCAAAACTCGTATACACATTGTTGGTCAGTGACAGCGTGCCACCGGTGATGTTGTTGGTGAGTGTCCGGTTGCCGCCGCGGCCAGAGAAGGTGCCACTGAACGTGATGCTCTCGCTGCCGGAGACCGTCGTGCTGTTGCTTAACCAAATGGGGTTGGCCACAGTGCGTGCCGATCCGCTCGCCTGCACGGTGGCTCCGTTGAGGTTTACCAAGGTGCTGGCGTTGATACCGGTGCCCGTACTGACGCCAAAGGCACTGTCCGAGGCGATGACCACGGTGCCAGTATCGAGCCTCCAGGCGAAGGAGGCGTTATTACTATCAAGTTTGTTTAAGGTATTGGCGCCGGAGAGGACCAGCGTGCCGGCACCGCCCTTGATTATGGGGTTGCTACCGGTGATGACCGCGCTGATGTTGGCGGTCTTGCCGGTACCAAGGGCGTTGACCGTAATGGTGCCGATCCCGCTGAGGGTGTTGGCGGCATTACCATTGTTGTCGAGGATCCAGCTTCCCGCCGTTGCTATATCGCTATCGCCGAAGGTGAGAGCGGTAATGGTCCGGGCGCTATCCAAACTCACCGTGCGGTCCGCCGTGATGTTATTGGTGAAGGTCGCGGTGTTGCCGTTGGCGATGGTGTTGCTTAACCAGTTTGTATTGAGGCTCCAGAGGCCGTTGGCGTCCACATTCCACGTGCCGGCCTGGGCGTGGGCTACTTGCGTGGCGAGCATCGCGGCGATGGCGGAGGCGAAAGCGAACGGGATGCGGGAGTTGTGAAGGAGACGGGATTTTTTCATGGTATTGGCTGTTGTTATGGGGGGTGGGGGGTGGGGAGTAGTCGTTTTTGTCGTTTTTGGTCGTCTCGTCTTTTAGGTGTGCTGGTAACAACAGATAATAATAGAATAAGGGCGGCGGGGATCGAAGAAAAAAAAAGGGGTACAAACGGGTGACAAACGGGAAAAAAAATGTGGGGTCGCCCTCCCTCGAGAAGGCGACCCCGCTAGGATCCCGGAGAAAATCCATTCACTCCGGAAAGGGGAGGGGAAGATTATTGATTATTGGTCAAAAGGATGCGCTT
>JAIXQK010000100.1 GCA_027485795.1 Oxalobacteraceae bacterium | reverse complement strand
GCGGAGAGGGTGGGATTCGAACCCACGGTACCTTGCGGTACGCCTGATTTCGAGTCAGGTACATTCGACCACTCTGCCACCTCTCCAGGTCGAAAACGGTGTGGTCGTTTCCGGAAGCGGCGGATTGTAGCAGATTCTCTATGGCACCTACATGCCACCCGGCCTTGCGACAGTGATAATCAGGCCTTCAGAACTTTCAACCCACCCATATACGGCCACAGCGCCTCTGGCACTGTGATGCTGCCATCGGCTTGCTGATAGTTTTCCAGAATAGCGACTAGGGTACGGCCAACTGCTAGCCCTGAGCCATTCAAGGTGTGCAGTAACTCGGGTTTGTCTTGCGCGTTTCTGAATCTGGCCTGCATGCGACGCGCCTGAAAGGCTTCGCAGTTGGACACGGACGATATTTCTCGATACGTATTCTGCGCAGGCAGCCACACCTCGAGGTCGTAGGTCTTGGCAGCGCCAAAACCCATGTCGCCTGTGCAGAGTGTAATTACTCGATAAGGCAAGCCAAGCTTCTTGAGAATATTCTCTGCATGACTGCACATTTCGTCCAACTGCTGGTACGAGTGCTCGGGATGAACGATTTGCACCATCTCGACTTTATCGAACTGGTGCTGACGGATCATGCCGCGCGTATCTCTGCCGTAGCTGCCTGCCTCAGACCGGAAACACGGTGAGTGCGCGACCAGTCTGATCGGCAGCGATTCGGCGGGGACAATCTCATCATTGACGAAATTGGTGAGCGTGACTTCTGCAGTGGGTATTAGGTACAAAGGCTCACTTTCGCCTTCTTGCCCGCCTTTTTTGACTGCGAATAGATCAGCTTCGAACTTTGGTAGTTGCCCGGTGCCTTGCAGGGTACTGCCGCTCACAATATAAGGGGTGTAGCACTCGGTATAACCATGCTCAGCGGTGTGCGTATCGAGCATGAACTGGGCGATCGCCCGGTGCAGTCGTGCGATGCCTGCGCGCATGACCGTAAAGCGTGCGCCAGAGAGCTTTGCACCGGTGTCGAAATCCAGCCCAAGGGGTTCGCCAAGATCAACGTGGTCTTTGACCTCGAAATCAAATTGGCGCGGCGTACCAACTTTACGTAGCTCGATATTCCCAGTTTCGTCATGACCGACCGGTACCGATTCATGCGGGATGTTCGGTATCAGCAGCACAAAGGCAGAGATTCGCTCTTGCAGCGCCTCGAGGTGCTCTGCAGAGGCTTTGAGTTCATCGCCGATACCACCCACCTGCGCCATGACGGCGCTGGCATCTTCGCCCTTGCCTTTCAGAATGCCAATTTGCTTAGAGAGACTATTGCGCTGGGCCTGAAGCTCTTCGGTACGCGTCTGTATTGCCTTGCGCTCGCTCTCAAGCGCATTAAAAGCGTCGACATCTAACTTGAATTTTCGGTGGGCGAGGCGCTCGGCAACGGCGTGGATGTCTTTACGGAGGAGATGAATATCGATCATGGGATCGCTGGGGTGGAGGATTTGCCGCCATTGTACCAATTGCCGTGAATGTTCCGCACTTGACGCAGGCAAACGAAATCGGATTGTTCGCGCGAACTCGCGACGCTATTGTCCGGGCTTCAGCACCGCTCCGGTAAGTAAACCACTTGACAGAATGTATCCCATTTTATACAATTTGAATGCCGATGATTTACGTAACCGATCGATTTGATCGATGGTTCAGGAGTCTGCGTGATGCAAAAGTAAAAGCCTGCATCCAGGCGCGGATTGATCGCATTGAGGACGGTCATCTCGGTGACTATAAGTCAGTCGGAAACAAAATTTATGAGGCCAGAATTCACTATGGGCCGGGATACCGCCTTTATTTTGCTCTCCAAGGATTAGATTTTGTCCTTCTACTGGTAGGTGGTAACAAATCTACGCAACTAAAAGATATCGAACAGGCCAAAATCGAGCTTGGCCGACTCAGAGACAGCATATGAAAAAACATGTTCTTAAAAAATGGGATAGCGCTGAACATCTGACCGACGATGAATCGATTGCTTTGTATCTGCAGGCCTGCTTCGAAGAAGCAAGTGATGACGCTGCCTTTATCGCAAAGGCGCTTGGTAATGTGGCGCGTGCAAAAGGGATGTCGCAGCTCGCTCGAGATACCGGGCTTGGGCGCGAGAGTCTTTACAAAGCGTTGTCCGGAGAGGGTAATCCTAGCTTCTCGACCATACTGAAAGTTCTGTTAGCACTTGGACTGCGGCTGCACCCCCAGCCTATCGGTCATTGAGCGTCTAGAAAATCAAGCTAACGCACTACACAGGAAGAGAATTACTTCGCCCCCTTCTCCCTCGCCTCTGCATCCAGCTTTCTCAGATACGCCAACTTCTCGGCAATCTTACCCTCGAGTCCTCGCGGGGTGGGCTGGTACCAAGCGGGATCGCCCAAACCTTCGGGTAGGTAGTGCTCACCGGCGGCATAGGCTTCAGGCTCATCATGCGCGTAGCGGTACAACTTGCCGTAGCCAAGCTGTTTCATGAGTTTAGTCGGCGCATTGCGTAAATGCTCGGGTACCGGGCGGCTTTGGTCTTTAGCGACGAAGGCACGCACCTGGTTGTAGGCGTTGTAGACCGCGTTGGATTTGGCGGCGCAGGCCAAATACACAGTCGCCTCTGCTAGCGCCAACTCCCCCTCGGGTGAGCCGAGCCGTTCGTACGTCTCGGCAGCATCCAATGTCAGCCGCAGTGCACGCGGATCTGCCAAGCCGATATCTTCTGTCGCCATGCGAATCAGGCGGCGCGATAAATAGCGTGGATCGGCACCACCATCGAGCATGCGCACCAGCCAGTACAGCGCAGCATCGGGGTTCGAGCCACGAACGGATTTATGCAAGGCGCTGATCTGATCATAAAAAGCATCGCCCCCTTTGTCGAATCGACGAAGCGCGTCACCTAGCGTCTGCTGCAATAGCGCGATAGTGATTAAGCTCGAGCCGCTTTGTACTGCGGCACGCATTACGATTTCGGTATTGTTGAGTAACTTGCGGCCATCACCATCGGCACTAGCAACCAACATCGCTTGTGCTTCTTCTTCGATACTGAAAACCTCATCAAGCGTCAGCGCGCGCATCAGCAAGAGCGAGAGATCTTCTTCGCTCAGGGGTTGCAGCACATAGACTGCTGCCCGAGACAACAAAGCACTATTGACTTCGAATGAGGGGTTTTCGGTAGTGGCGCCAATGAAGGTAAAGAGACCGCTTTCTACATGCGGCAGAAAAGCGTCTTGCTGGCTTTTGTTGAAGCGATGAACCTCATCCACAAACAAGATCGTTGGTCGGCCGGAAGTAGCTTGCAATAGTTGTGCGCGCTCGACGGCCTCACGGATGTCTTTTACTCCGGACAGCACTGCCGATAGCGCGATGAATTCCGCATGGAAGCCCTGCGCCATCAGGCGCGCCAGCGTGGTCTTGCCGACGCCGGGCGGACCCCACAAGATCATGGAATGGGGCTGCTTGGATTCAAACGCAACCCGCAGCGGTTTGCCGGGGCCAAGCAGATGCTGCTGGCCGATCACATGATCGAGTGTTGCGGGACGCAGCCGTTCAGCTAGAGGGGCAGCCATATCACGCTACTGCTGCAATAAATCAGCGCCCTTGGGCATCACGAACTTGAAGTGGTTTGCAGGTAGTGAAGGGTTCTTTTCAAAGCGGGTAAAGTTAATCACTGACACCTGACCAAAGCTATCGCGCAATTCCATTCCTACCGGCACACCATCACGCAGGCCAATGCCAATCCGTTCGAACTGGGTGTCTTTGGTCTTGGGTATAGCCTGCAGCCAGTCGATACCGTCTTTATTACCGGCGTCGGATAGGGTGAAATTTTTTTCTAGGTCGTTACTACCAAACAGAATCGCCGCGGGCGATGAGCCGATCGCATTACCCAAGGCGCGCACAGTGACCTGATTCAAGTCTTGATCGTGGATGTAGAGGTTAGTACCATCCGATTGCAACACCTGCTCATAGGGCTTTTTATAGTTCCAGATAAATTTACCCGGACGTGAAAACGCGAATGTACCGCTCGACTGACTCGATACGCGCAGTTTATCGCCTTCGCCTTTGACCATGCGCTGATTGAATTCGCCACGTGCAGAGCGGGTTTCGGTAACAAATCGCTTGAACTGTTCAAGTGCATTGGCAGACGCCATAGTCGGCATACCAATAAGGCTAACTATCGCAACCAAAGTCACCAAACCTGCTGAAAAAACAGGGAACCGATTCAATACTTTACTGGGCTTGAACACGTTCACTCTGCCTGAGTATGAGGTACCAATATTTCGCGATTGCCATTCGACTGCATCGATGACACCAAACCACTCTGTTCCATCTGCTCGAGCAAACGGGCTGCGCGGTTATAGCCAATGCGCAAATGACGCTGCACCAATGAGATCGATGCACGACGATGCTTGAGCACGATCGCCACCGCTTGATCGTACATGGGGTCGGCCTCGCCAGCCGGGCCATCGATACCACCCAACTCACCGCCCTCGGCAACGCCGCCTTCAAGGATGCCTTCGATGTAATTTGGTTCGCCTTGTGCGCGCAAATGTTCAACCACGCGATGCACTTCTTCGTCAGAGACAAACGCACCGTGCACACGTACTGGAAAACCGGTACCCGGCGGTAGATAGAGCATGTCACCCATACCCAGCAATGCCTCGGCACCTTGTTGGTCAAGAATCGTGCGTGAATCGATTTTTGAAGAAACCTGGAACGCAATTCGCGTTGGCACGTTGGCTTTAATCAGGCCGGTAATCACGTCGACCGAGGGTCGTTGCGTTGCCAAGATCAAATGAATGCCAGCAGCGCGTGCCTTCTGTGCGATACGTGCGATCAATTCTTCCACCTTTTTGCCGACCACCATCATCAGATCAGCCAACTCATCGATGATGATGACGATGGTGGGTAGTTTCTCGAGCGGCTCAGGCGCGTCTGGTGTCAAACTGAACGGGTTGGGAATTTTTTCTGATTTTTTGCTGGCGTCGGCGATTTTTTGATTGAAGCCGGCAAGATTACGCACACCTAGCTTGGACATCAGCTTGTAGCGACGCTCCATTTCATTCACGGCCCAGTTCAGCGCATGGCCGGCCTGACGCATGTCCGTCACAACAGGCGCCAGCAGATGGGGTATCCCCTCGTAAATCGAGAGCTCCAGCATTTTTGGATCGATCAGGATCAAGCGCACCTGGTTCGGATCAGCTTTGTAGAGCAGCGACAAGATCGTGGCATTGATACCCACCGATTTACCCGAACCCGTGGTACCCGCCACTAACAGGTGCGGCATCTTGCCAAGATCAGCTACCACGGGGTTCCCGGCGATATCTTTACCCAAGCCCACGCTCAGCAATGATGCGGTGTCGTTATAGACCTTGGAGCCAACGATCTCTGACAAACGCACAATCTGACGCTTGGGATTCGGTAGCTCAAGACCCATGTAGTTTTTGCCAGGGATGGTCTCCACCACACGGATCGAGGTCAGCGACAGGGCGCGCGCCAAGTCGCGTGCCAGATTGACGATCTGGCTGCCCTTGACACCCGTAGCGGGCTCAATTTCGTAGCGCGTAATCACTGGCCCCGGATAGGCTGCTACCACCTTGACCTCGACGCCGAAGTCGCCCAGCTTTTTCTCGATCAGACGGCTGGTGTACTCCAGCGTTTCGACGCTGACGGTTTCTTGTTCTACTGGCGGCTCATCAAGCAGCGATAGCGGCGGCAGGTTAGTGTCGGGCATGTCGAGGAACAGTGATACCTGCTTCTCTTTCTCGACGCGCTCGGATTTCTGTACATGCACTACTTGCGGCACGATTTGTATCGGTGGTGCCTCGACAAATTTTTCGCGCTCTTTGACCACAGCCTCTTCGCGCTTGACGATCGCCACTTCGCCGATCTTGCGATCTTGATACGCACGGTACATCTGCAGCACCCAGTGCGCAGTGCCCTCGATCGCGCCGCCGAGCCTTTCAGCCACTGCCAGCCATGACACATGAAAGCAGAGCGAGAAACCGAGGCCGAACAGCATGAGGAGAATGAGTGTGGCGCCATTAAATCCGAGTGAACTTTGGGCAAAGCTACCCAGGGTCTCGCCGAGCACGCCGCCGGGGTCGCGCGGCAACTGCACCTTCCAGCTGTACATCCGCATGTACTCAAGTGCTGAGCTACCCAGCACCAGTAATACAAAGCCACTGCCGCGAATCGCAGTCTCGTAGCGGTGACGTTTATCTTGCTGTTTATTCAGCAAAAAGCGGTTGGCCAGATACCGGTAGCTCACCCAGACCGATGCCAGCAGGGCGATACAGAACCACCAGGCCGAGAAGCCAAACACATACAGCATCAAATCGGCCAACCAGGCACCGGCCGAGCCACCCCAGTTGTGCGGGCGGGCGCTCATGCCAGCGTGTGACCAGCCAGAGTCTGCTGGGGTATAGGTGTAGAGCACCAGCGTCAGATAGACGCCCAGCACCGCGAACGCTACCCAGCGCGCCTCGGACAACAGACGCAGCAGTCGATTAGGCAGCGGATCGGTGGTGGTGGGAGTCTCGGGCTGGGCGCGCGAGTAACTAGTGCCGGTTCGGGTCATGGATGACTGGTTTTTAGCAGCCCGCAGAGATTCGGGCTGTTCCACTATAATTTCGGTCTGTTTTGCGGCGCAATATCGCACCTTCAAAG
>JAIXQK010000138.1 GCA_027485795.1 Oxalobacteraceae bacterium | reverse complement strand
GGTTGGTTCTTGTCGTAATCATCCTTGAACTGCTGCAGCGCGGTGAGTAGCGTGTTCCAGCGTCCTTTGGTGATGCCGATGGTGAACATGATGAAGAAGGAGTACAGACCTGCCTTCTCGACAATCACGCCATGTTCGGCCAGATACTTGGTGACGATGGATGCTGGAATACCCGTTGTCCCGAACTGGCCATCGATCGATAAGCCGGGCGTGACAATGGTTGCTTTGATCGGGTCGAGCATATTGAAGCCCGGCTCGATCTTGCCAAAGCCGTGCCAATCATGCTGGTTGTCGATCATCCAGTCATCTTGGGCACCGATGCCTTCTTCTGAAAACTTGTCGGGTCCCCAGACCTGGAACCACCAGTCCTTGCCCCACTCTTCATCGACCTTTTTCATGGCACGACGAAAATCGAGCGCCTCCAGAATACTCTCTTCGACCAGCGCCGTGCCGCCGGGTGGTTCCATCATCGCAGCTGCGATATCGCAGGAGGCGATGATCGCGTACTGCGGTGAGGTGGAGATATGCATCAGATAGGCTTCATTGAAGCTGTTACGGTCTAACTGAACAGTCTCTGATTCCTGCACCAGAATCTGCGATGCTTGCGACAAGCCGGCCAGCAGCTTGTGGGTTGACTGGGTGGAGAAGATCATCGACTTTTGCGCGCGAGGCCGGTCTTTGCCGATCGCGTGCATATCTTTATAAAAATCATGGAAGCTGGCATGCGGTAGCCAGGCTTCATCAAAATGCAAGGTATCGATCTGGCCATCGAGCATGTCTTTGATGACCTCCACGTTATAGATCACGCCGTCGTACGTGGATTGCGTGATGGTCAAGATGCGTGGTGTTTTATTTTTTGCTTCGCGCGCAAATGGATTGGCCTCGATCTTCTTCATGATATTTTCCATCATGAATTCTTCACGCGGAATCGGGCCAATAATGCCGAGGTGATTACGAGTCGGCATTAGAAATACCGGGATTGCTCCGGTCATGATGATCGAGTGCAGTATCGATTTATGGCAGTTTCGATCAACCACCACGATATCGCCCGGCGCGACTGTGGAGTGCCAGACCATTTTATTAGAGGTCGAGGTGCCGTTGGTAACGAAGAAGCAATGGTCAGCATTGAAGATGCGCGCTGCATTGCGCTCTGACGCGGCTACCGGGCCAGTATGGTCAAGGAGTTGTCCGAGTTCTTCGACCGCATTGCAAACATCGGCGCGCAGCATGTTCTCACCGAAAAATTGGTGAAACATTTGTCCGATTGGTGATTTCAAAAAAGCGACGCCACCGGAGTGCCCGGGGCAATGCCATGAGTAAGAGCCATCCTGCGCGTAGTGCACCATAGCGCGGAAGAAGGGGGGTGCCAAACCATCTAGATAAGAACGTGCCTCACGAATAATGTGACGCGCCACAAACTCAGGCGTGTCTTCAAACATATGAATGAAGCCGTGCAGCTCGCGCAAGATGTCGTTCGGGATATGCCGCGAAGTGCGCGTCTCACCATAAAGATAAATCGGGATATCGGCGTTCTTGTAGCGAATTTCTTCCACAAAGGCGCGCAGGGATTTCAACGCTACCTCGGTTTCCTCGGGCGAGCCGCCGCCGAACTCTTCATCGTCGATCGACAGGATGAAGGCGGATGCGCGCGATTGCTGCTGCGCGAACTGCGATAGGTCGACGTAACTAGTCACCCCGAGCACTTCCATGCCTTCGCTCTCGAGCGCATTGGCTAGCGCCCGGATGCCGAGGCCCGAGGTGTTTTCAGAGCGGAAATCTTCATCGATGATGACGATGGGGAAGCGGAACTTCATACGGTTCTCCCGGTGCTGGAGCGCCTCGCTGGGATGCGTGGCGAGGGGGGTAAAAAACGAAAGCGGGATTGTCTCAGATATGCGCTTGCGGTGGTGAAAAGCGGGGCTGTAACCGGGCCCCTAGGCTGCGCTTAATCAGCTGGGTTCAATCAGCGGCGACGGTACATGACAAAAGAGTAATCCCAGCCATTGCTCTCCGAGTGGTGGGTCTCGCGGGACTCGGTTTGCCACTGCGCAGGGTCGACCTCTGGAAAGAAGGCATCGCAGGCGAACTCCGCATCAATCTCGGTCACGATCAAGCGATCGGCCAGCGCAATCGAATCGCGATAAATCTGCGCGCCGCCGATGATGAAGACCTCGCCCTCGCCTGCGATCTCAACTGCCTGATCCAGCGAATTCGTCGTCTCGACGCCGGCGTGTGCCCATGCCGGATTACGGGTCACCACAATATTGCGCCGGTTAGGTAGCGGTCGGCCGATCGCGTCAAAGGTCTTGCGACCCATGATTATGGCGTGGCCGGAGGTGAGGCGCTTGAAGAACGCAAGGTCTTCTGGCAGCCGCCAGGGCAGCGTATTGTTGACGCCGATTCCGTTATTGCGGTCAGTGGCGACGATGAGGGTCAGCGTACGATTCATTTGGACTCAGACGGCAATCGGCGCCTTGATCGGAGGGTGAGATTGATAGCCAACGACCTCGATATCGTCGTAGCGGTAGTCGAAAATGCTGTCAGGCTTCCGCTTGAGATGCAGCTTCGGTAAAGGCAGCGGCGAGCGCGTCAGTTGCTCACGCACCTGATCCAAGTGGTTTGCATAGATGTGGCAGTCGCCACCAGTCCAGATAAAGTCGCCAACATCCAAGCCAGTTTGTTCAGCCGCCATGTGCGTGAGTAAGGCATACGACGCAATATTGAATGGCACACCCAGAAAGACATCGGCACTACGCTGGTACAACTGGCAGGACAATTTGCCATCAGCCACATAGAACTGGAAAAAAGCGTGGCAAGGCGGCAGTTTCATGCGCGGAATATCGGAGACATTCCACGCCGATACGACGAGCCGGCGCGAGTCTGGGTTAGATTTGATCTGCTGGATCAGTTGAGCGATCTGATCAATGTGCTCGCCATTCGGTGCAGGCCATGAGCGCCACTGATAGCCATAAATTGGCCCTAGGTCACCTTGGTCATCTGCCCACTCATCCCAAATCGTGACACCGTTCTCTTTCAGATAGCCGATATTGGTCGAGCCCTGCAGAAACCAGATCAACTCATGAATGATGGATTTCAGATGCAGTTTTTTTGTCGTGACCATCGGGAAGCCTTCCCGCAGGTCAAACCGCATTTGATAGCCAAACACCGAGCGCGTACCGGTGCCGGTGCGGTCGGTTTTTTCGGTGCCATGGTCGAGCACATGGCGCATGAAGTCGAGGTACTGGCGCATGGTGGTTAATCCGTAGAAGCCGTCATTTTAACCTGCAAGCGACGCTGTCTATGCCGGGCCGCGAATCACTCGGTGGTGCAGAGCAGTTTTATGCGCTACAGCGAGCCATCGTGGAGAGGCTTAGCGCAGCGAACTGATCTCTATTCACTATGACGCGAACTGTAGGGCTGCCAAGCTTGCATACAAACCACCGGCATCCACCAACTCAGCGTGGGTGCCAGTTTCAACGATACGCCCATGCTCCAGAACGATAATGCGCGTCGCGCGCTGTACTGTCGCTAGTCGGTGTGCGATCACCAGCGTGGTTCTTCCCTGCATGGCTGCATCAAGCGCATGCTGCACTAGTCGCTCTGACTCGGCATCCAGCGCACTGGTCGCCTCATCCAGCAGTAGTAAGGGCGGATTTTTTAGCAAGGCGCGCGCAATCGCAATGCGCTGTTTTTGGCCACCGGAGAGCCGCACACCACGTTCACCGAGAAAGGATTGGTAGCCCTCCGGTAGGCGCTCGATAAACTCATGCGCTGCCGCTAATTTGGCCGCAGCGATCACCTCGGCATCACTCGCTTCTGGGCGACCATAGCGGATGTTTTCCATGGCATTCGCAGAAAACACCACCGTGTCTTGCGGCACGATACCGATCATGTTGCGCAGGTCTTGCAAGCTGAGCTCACGGATATCGACGCCATCGAGGCGAATACTGCCGCGCTCAGGATCGTAAAAGCGTAGTAGCAGCTGAAACAAGGTTGTCTTGCCGGCACCAGACGGGCCGACGACGGCAATCGTATCGCCAGCATTGACTGCCATTGATAAATCAGACAAAGCTAGCGTATCGGGACGTGATGGGTAACGGAAAGACAATTGATCAATGCTCAGCGCGGCCCCATTCGCTGCGCGTGACGGTACTGCGGTTGGATGCTCAGGCGAACGAATCGGAGACTGCTCTGCTAATAGCTCAAGCAAACGCTCGCTAGCACCGGCAGCGCGCTGTGCATCGCCGATCACTTCCGACAGCGCTGCAATTGCACCAGCGACAATGACCGCATACAAGATGAATTGACCCAGCTCACCCGCACTCATGCTGCCTTCGATGACCGCATGGGCACCTAACCACAATACAAATACGATCGCGCCGAAGATCAGCAGAATGGCGATCGCAGTCAGTAAAGACCGGGCGCGGATGCGTGCAATCGCTGTTCGAAAAGCTGTCTCGACTGCAGTGCCGAAGCGGCGCGCTTCACGGGTTTCTTGCGCATAGGCTTGCACTACACCGATCGCATTCAGCATTTCACCTGCCAGGCCAGAGGCATCGGCGATTCGATCTTGTGACGCACGAGAGAGCTTGCGTACACGCCGACCAAACACCATGACCGGCAAGATCACCAGTACCAGCATCACGATAATGATGGCGGATAGCTTGGGGCTAGTGATGAACATCATCAGCACACCGCCCATCAGCAGCAAGATATTCCGCAGAGCCATCGAGATACTGGTGCCCACCACGGTTTGTATCAGCGTGGTATCCGTCGTCAGACGCGACAGTACCTCGCCGGTTTGCGTGATCTCGAAGAAGGCCGGGCTCTGACGCAGTACATGGGCATATACCGCGCTACGTATATCCGACGTAACCCGTTCACCGAGCCAGGACACCATGTAGAAGCGCGCTGCAGTCGCCAGGGCAAGCAAACAGGCCAGCAGAAAAAGTGCGATGAAGTAGATGTTGACGTTCTCTGCCTGTGCGCTACCTGCGGTGGTAAAGCCGAGATCAATCAGATTACGAAAACCATAAGGCAGAGTAAGCGTCGTCGATGCTGCGACCACCAACGCGATAATCGCGAGAAGGATGCGGGTACGATAAGGCATTAGAAAAGGCATCAGCCCGGCCAGTGTCTTTAGGCCCTTGCTTGATTTTGGTCGATCAGTCGGTGTGTTCATAGCTTCAATGGTTTAACGTAACCGGTCATTTCCAGATAGCCGCGTCCATCAGGACGTCCATCGCGTTCCAGCATGACGGCGCCCTCCCAGTACACGGCACCGGTTGACTGGCGTGAATCGAGTTCTTGATCATCCTGTAGCGGGCGTAGCTGCCAGCGCTGTTGCCCGATCTCCAGCGTGACTTCAACTGGGTATTTGGCTTGCGTGCGTGGTGACCGCCAATAACGTACAGGGGTAAAACGAATCGCATCGGCATTTAATTGGCGTAGCCGGCCATCTTTCTCGCGCAGCGTCGCATGTTGCCACAGGCTGCTGCCATCGCTCGCGCGGATTCGAAATGCCATTAGGGCACGTCCATCGCCCAAATTGGCACCGACCCAATCCCAGCCGACGGCTTTCGGGTCCAGTACGGTGCTCGACCATTCATGATCTAGCCACGCAGACCCGGTGACCGTCACTGCTTTGCCATTACGGGTGATAGCGCCGCTGACCTGCAGATGTGGCTCGCTGTAGTAGTAGCTGGCTTGCTCCGGCTTGGGGCCTTTGCGTGAGTAGCCTTGTGCACCTTGTAGCAGAATCGGCTGTGTCGGCGTAAATGTCAGGTCGAAACGGAAGTCACGCGCGGGCAGGGTGACACGGTAGCGACCATCTGCTTCACGCAGCATCGACCATTTACCTAACTTGATGTCTGTGGTGGATTCGGATGTTTGCGCCAGACCGAAGCCAGCGCGAGCAACGCGCTGATCATGCTGCAGCTTGCCAATCGCTGGATCAGATAGTGCGGCGTGCGCGACGATTAATTGCTTGGGCGCGAATTTGCTCGGATTAGTGCGCTCATGCTCAGTGGCCGAGCGGAAGAACGTGACCTGAAAACCAACTTGCTTGCCATCGGGGGTTTGTAGCCATCCGGTGGCATACCACCACTCGGTACGAAAATCCGGGTGGGCACCGAAGTCGCGCGGGAAGCTGAGCGTGGTTCTTGGATTAACTTGGGCAAACCGCGGGGTTTCGGCGTTGGTCTGCGCCGGAATGAAGAAAATCGGCAATGCGATCAAACATAAACGTATCAGCACACTCGGTACTGTAAAAAATGCACCGAGTTTTTCAAAACGCGTCAGCATGAATGTCAGCATCACCAATCCTCGCGCACAGCACGGACCGCACTGCCTGCCACTGCCATCTTGCCAGCCATCAGTGCAGTGAGTGCAGCCGAAAGCAGCATTGCGGCAGCGACGGAAGCCAGTAAGCCCCATGGTAAGTGCAGCTGCATGGTCCAGTGAAATGACTGCGGATTGACGATAAACACTAGGATCAGGCTGATCAAGGTACCGACTACAAAACCCGCCACAATTGCCAGTGTCGTGAGGAGCGCGCCTTCAGCAGCAAGTAACAGCAGAATCTGTCGTCGCGTAATGCCAAGGTGACGTAGCATGCCGAACTCTTTGGCGCGCGATAATACTTGTGAAGAAAAGGTCGCAGCGACGCCGAATAAGCCAATCAGAATCGCCACACCTTCCAGCAGATACGTAATCACGAAGCTGCGATCGAAAATACGCAAACTGATTGCACGAATTTCATTCGGCTCTGCGAACTCCAGCGCTGCACTGAACGGCAGCGCCTCGAGTTGTGCACGCAGCGCGTTGATATCGCTCCCCTGTTTCAACCAAAGCGACATATCGCTGACTTCTTGGTCGCCGCTGAGTTGTTGGTAGTCGGATAGCTTGATTTGCAGTGCGCCGGTCTGACGTGCGTAGTCGCGCCAAATTCCCGCAACTATGAATGGATAATGCTTTCCGGCAAACGGTAGTAATACGGTTTGGCCTAGGTGCCAACCGTAGAGATCAACCATCGCTTCTGAGATCCAGACGGGTTGATTGACTTGCTTGAGCGACTCACCGACCAACGGGAGTACGCGCTCGGGGTCATCTGCATTAATCGATCGCGTAATCAGAGCAACATTCGGCCGGGCCGGATCGAGTGATAAATATAACCAGCGGGTACGCTCTGCACGCGCGACCACGGGCAATGCCGCGATCGCTATTTGTTCATGCTGGTTCAGGCGAGCTGATTCATGTCCACCAGCGACCCGCACATAGATATCCGCAGACAGCAGGTGCTGCAGCCAATCATCGACCGAGACACGGAAGCTCGACACCATGATGGCCATTGCCACCATCAAAGAAAAACTGGCTAGTACACCCCCCAGTGCAATCGCGGCCTGATTCGGTGCATTGGCCAGTCGCGCCAGTGCTAGTCCAGCCGTCATACCTTGCCAGCGGCGTGATAAATGATGAAACAACCAGGTAGCACTGCGCGGCATCAGCGCGATACTACCGACCAGCAGCAGTACGATCGCGAGATAACCAAAGATTGGCAGTCCGGCAAGTGGTGGTAATTGCGTGAACAGTGCGCCGATGACCAGTGCCGTTAGCGCGGGCCAAGGTGTTGACAGGGGTGCCAATGCCAGATCTTCACTTCCGGCTTTCAATGCCGCGGCGGGTTGCGCGCGCGCTGCTTCCAGTGCTGGTGTCATGCTACCCAGCAGCGCGACACCCGAGCCAGCAATGAAGAACACCAATGCAGCTAGCGGGCTGAAATGTACACGCGGTTGCACGCCCGGGAAGTAGCCACCGCCGAGATCACCGCCCAATAGGGATAGCGCGGCGCTCGCCAGCGCGAAACCAAGTGCGATACCGAGTAGCGCACCGATTACACCCAGCGTAGTGCCCTCGACCAGTATCTGACGGATGAGTTGATGTCGTGTCACACCCAGAGTGCGAAGCAGTGCCAGCTGCGGGCGGCGTCGTAGAACCGACAGCGCCTGCGTCGAGAACACCAAGAAAGCACCGGTGAACAAGGCAACTAGCGCCAGCACATTTAAGTTGACACGGTAGGCGCGTGACATGGTGGCGCTACGTTGGTCTTGGTCATCTGATTCAGTGACTACTAGGGTGTCAGCGAACTGAGCTTCCAGTTTTTTACGAAACTCGCCACGGTCGATACCTGCCACTAGTTTCAGATCGATACGCGAGATTTGTCCCACCCGACCGAATTGCCACTGCGCGCTACCGATGTCCATCACCGCCAGCTTTTGACCGGTGCGCGCATGTAGCAGACCACCGGCCACGCGTAGTTTGACTTTGCGCGTACCGTTGAGTACCTGCAGCGTGTCGCCACGCTTGAGATTTAGCCATTGCATCGCTGCCGGTGACAGAAACACGGTGTCGTGCATCAGCGCGTCAAACGGTCGGTCGCTTTCCGGTACACCCAGTAAATCAGGAGTGATCGTCGCTGCAGCGAAGCTATCGATACCCAGCAGCTTGAGTGCGCTGCGTTGCCCTGGTACGGGTAGATCCAGCTCCAGTACGGGTGAGGCGAACTCTACCTCGGCCAAGTCGGCCAGTTGCGGAAAGACCTGCTCATCAACGCTGCTCGCGATCGCACGTGCCTGCAGATCAGCACTGCCCGACAAACTACGTGCTGCTGCCGAGAATTCATTGAAGGCGGCGCTGTTCACCAGATGAATGCCAAAACCGAGCGCCACACCAAGGGCAATCGCAAGGATAGCAACCAGTGCGCGCACTGGATGTGCACGCCACTCGCCGATCAGCAGGCAGCGCAATAGATTCATCAGGCGTGAATAAGGGGTGTACTTTGCTGGCGCAGACCGTCGCGTGTCAGTACCAGAACTCTATCGGCACTGGCGGCAGCAAGCGGTGAATGCGTCACGATGATGGCGGCGGCGCCGCTACTTCGAATTTCGCTCTTGAGCAGGCGCAGTATGTCGGCAGCAGTATCGGGGTCGAGGTTGCCGGTGGGCTCATCGGCTAACAGCAGACGTGGGCGATGTACTAGTGCACGTGCGATTGCGACACGCTGCATTTCGCCGCCCGATAGTTGACGCGGAAAATCATGCTCGCGTCCCGCCAAGCCAACCGCATGCAACATCTCTAGCGCGCGATCTTGTGGAAAACTATTGAGCATTAAAGGGAGAGATACATTTTGCAGCAGTTTCAGATGCGGTAACAGATGAAATGCCTGAAAAATAAAGCCCAGCTTTTGTCGGCGCAGTAGTGTGGCGGCTTCATCGGTGAGCGTGTGTGCAGGGATGCCGTCAATCAGTAGCTCACCTTGATCAGCATGATCAAGGCCAGCGACCAGATTCAGAAAAGTCGACTTGCCAACGCCTGACTCACCCATGATCGCCACGTACTCGCCCGCCTGCAGTTGCAGGTCGAGGTTTTGTAGCACTGTACGTGTGCCATAGGTTTTACGCAGACCGCGACAGTCCAGCGCGAGTGGTGTTTCGACTGCTTGCGTCATTCGTAGACTACCTCGACACCCGGCGTGCCATGCTGAAGCTCGCCGATCACTGAGGCATGTGCAAAGCCTTGCGTGTGAAACAGACTGATTACATCATTGACCGCATGATCAGCACACGCCACTAGCAAGCCACCCGACGTTTGTGGGTCAGTCAGTAGCGCCTGGTATACCGGTGTGATCATCGGGTCAAGCGTGATGTCTTGCTGGTAGCCGGTCCAGTTACGCGCCGATGCGCCGGTGACATAGCCTTCAGTGGCAAGTCGCTCGACAGCAGGCAGTAATGGAACAGTCGTCATATTGATACGGGCACGCAGTTGCGCGCCCAGTGCCATTTCACGTGCGTGGCCGAGTAGCCCGAAGCCGGTGACATCGGTCAGCGCATGCACACCATCGATGTTGGCCAGAGCCTTGCCCGGGGTATTCAGTTGCGTGGTACTTGCGATCATGGTGGCGTAGCCTGCTGCGTCGAGTGCACCTTTTTTCAAGGCGGCTGATAACACGCCAACGCCGAGTGGTTTGCCCAGAATCAGCTTGTCACCCGCTTGGGCGTCGGCATTGCGTTTCAGCTTATTGGGATGAACCAGACCCATCACCACCAAGCCGTAGATCGGTTCGACCGAGTCAATTGTGTGGCCACCTGCAATCGGAATGCCAGCGGCGGCGCAGACAGTTTCACCGCCTGAGAGGATACGACCAATGGTCTCCACCGGTAATTTATCGATCGGCATACCGACTAGTGCCAGCGCCATGATGGGTGTGCCACCCATGGCATAGACATCGGAGATGGCATTGGTTGCTGCGATGCGACCGAAGTCAAACGGGTCGTCGACAATCGGCATGAAGAAATCAGTGGTAGCAATCAGCGCCTGCTCGTCATTCAGGCGATAGACCGCTGCATCGTCAGCGGTTTCTATACCGACTAGCAGCTGTGGCGGTACTGGAAAGCCGCGTGACTGCCGCAAAATATCGGACAGCAAGCCAGGCGCAATCTTGCAGCCGCAGCCACCGCCGTGTGAGAACGAGGTCAAGCGAATTGGCTGTGAGTCTGAGCCACTCATTGGCTACTCCCTGCGAGAGGTAGGTTGATCGGATTATCTTATTGCATAAAAAAGGCTCCCGCAGGAGCCTTCTCTAGACGCGTTGAGACTTAGCCGCGGCGGCTTTCGGTACTGCGTCCGTCACGCTGACCACGATGGCCAACCTCTTTGCGGGGCGCGCCGGGTTTGGCGAAGGTGCGCTGACCGGGTTTGCCTGGCTTGCCACGGCCATCGCCTGGCTTCCAGCCTGGACGTGGGCGCGCCGCCGACGCGGTTTTCTTCGGCTCGTAGCCTTCGATAACATCGACCGGTATCGTTTGCTTGGTTAAGCGTTCGATACGTTTCACATGCACACCCTCGGCATGGTTGACCAGAGAAATCGCCATGCCGTTGCGTCCGGCGCGACCGGTGCGACCAATACGGTGCACGTAGTCTTCCGCAAACTTTGGCAAGTCGTAGTTGAACACATGGGTGATCCCCGGCACATCGATACCACGCGCAGCGACATCGGTTGCCACTAGGACGCGTAGCTGACCACGACGCAATGCGTCCAGCGTGCGATTGCGCGCACCCTGATGCATATCGCCATGCAGTGCGGCGGCAGCAAAACCGGCGATATTCAAACGGTCCGCGATGCTGTCGGCATCACGTTTGGTGGCGGTGAAAACCACGGCTTGTTCAATCGCGGTGTCACGCAGCAGATGATCAAGCAGACGATTCTTGTGCAGCAAATCATCCACGAAATGTACCCGTTGCTCGATGTTTTCATGGCGAGCGGATGCGCCAGCAATCTGGATACGCAGCGGGTCGGTGGTGATACGACGCGCGATATTGCCGACCATGCCATCCAAGGTTGCCGAGAACAGCAGTGTTTGTCGTGTCGCAGGCGTACGGCTGACGATCAACTCGATATCTTCGACAAAGCCCATATCCAGCATGCGATCGGCTTCGTCGAGTACCAGAATCTCTAGCTTGGAGAAATCAATTTTGCCCGACTCCATATGGTCAATCAGGCGACCTGGTGTCGCGACCAGAATCTCTGGGTTGCGTGCCAGTAGCTGCATCTGTTTCGGGTACGGCATGCCACCGAGAATCGATGCAGCCTTTACGCGCCGCATGTGGATACCGTACTTGTCAGTGGCGGTCGTTACTTGAAGCGCGAGTTCGCGGGTCGGGGTCAGCACCAGCATCCTTGGCTGCGCTGGCATGAAGCGTGGACGCTCGCCGCGTGAGCGCGCAGCTTGTGCGTTCTGGTTCGGTGTTTTACCAGGGCGTGCCTCAAACGGCTCGTTGGCGAATTTGTTCAATGCCGGCAGCATGAAGGCAGCAGTCTTGCCGGAGCCAGTTTGTGACGACACCATCAAGTCGCGCCCGGCGATCGCCGCGGGAACGGCCTCCTGCTGGACCGGTGTGGGTTGTGTATAGCCAGCGTCAGTTAATGCTTTCAGGATCTGCGGGTGCAGCCCAAGTGATTCAAACGTCATGAATTTCTCTCAAAAGAGTGTCACTGCGCGCGAGGCGGGCAGGGACATTGCAAAAGCAACGCGGACCGGTGATACCAGCGACAACAACAGTTCAACGCGAAACCGAGAGGGCTTCAGAGAAAAACTTGCCAGAAGAGATACGGCACAAAAGCTTTGCGCCGTTAAGCGGCGTAACGAAGATCGATGTGACCAGATTTTCGGTACGCCACATTGGTGCTCTGTAGATCGGCACCAGGGGGCGGGAGGGCTTCAGGTAATGCTGCTCGTCATGGGCTGCGGTGCAACCACGCGCTGTTTGTTGCAGCGCGGCGTGGATTCTACAGAGTTTTCCGGGATCGTGTGAGCTTAATTCGCCAACCCGCCCGGATGTTGGGCGTTGGGCCTAGGAATCGCCCTCTCCCATCCCCGGTACCACCTGCGAAAACCCGCCATCGACATAGGTGATCTCGCCCGTGATGCCACCGGCCAGGTCCGACAGCAAGAAGGCCGCTGCATTGCCCACATCATCGATCGTGACATTTCGGCGTAGCGGGGCATTCTGCTGCACGTAATTCAGAATCTTGCCGAAATCCTTGATCCCACTTGCCGCTAGCGTCTTGATCGGGCCGGCCGAGATGCCATTGACGCGCGTGCCACGCTTGCCGAGCGAGGCGGCGAGGTAGCGCACGCTGGCCTCGAGTGACGCTTTGGCCAGACCCATAGTGTTGTAGTTTGGAAGCGCACGAATCGCGCCCAGATAAGAGAGCGTGAGCAACGCTGAATTCGGCGACAACATGGGTAGTGCGGCTTTCGCCAATGCTGCAAAGCTATAGGCAGAAATATCGTGCGCGATACGGAAATTTTCGCGGCTCATACCATCGAGGAAGTCACCAGCAATCGCCTCGCGCGGCGCAAAGCCGATCGCGTGTACCAAGCCGTCGAACTGCGGCCAAGCATGGCCCAAGTCACGGAACAGCGCATCAATTTGCTCGTCGCTGCCTACGTCACAGTCGAATACCAATTGACTGTTGAATTCCTGCGCAAACTCGGTGATACGGTCTTTGAAGCGCTCGCCGACATAGGTGAAGGCAAGTTCGGCACCTTCGCGATGACAGGCGCGCGCGATGCCATAAGCAATCGAGCGATTCGATAGTACGCCGGTAACCAGAATTTTTTTGCCTTGCAAGAATGCCATGCCACGACTCCGATAAGTTCAGCGCGCCGGGGACTCCCGGTGCAAAACCGTCATTGTAGGCCGCGCCGCGAGGGCGGGGCAAATCGTTCGTGCCAACCGCGCCAAGCACCGCCGGCACTGAAGGCGGCGAAACCGGCTATGCTTGACCCCTCTCGTGCTTTTCTCGCCGTTGTTATGTCGCGCTCGATCGCCCGTATTGTGTTGTGCATCAGTGCTTTGCTTACGCCATTAGCGTGGGCAGGCCATGCATTCTCGCTGTATGACACGCCAAAGTACGCGCCGGACTTCGCGCATTTCGAGTACCACAACCCGAATGCCGCCAAGGGCGGCGAAATCTATCTGGCCAACCCGGGCGCCGCCAACAGTTTCGACAAGTTCAATCCCTTCTCAATGAAGGGCGTGGCTGCGGCGGGCCTGACTAACCTGATGTTTGAGTCACTGGCGATCGGCTCGGCGGATGAAGTGGCAACCATGTACGGCTTGCTGGCAGAGGACATGACGCTGGCATCGGACCGTATGTCCATGACCTTCCGTATACATGCCAAAGCACGCTTCAATAATGGCGACCCGGTAACCGCGGACGACGTCAAGTATTCGTTCGATACCTTGATGGCCAAGGGTGCGCCGCAGTTCAAGATGATTTTTGCGGATGTCAAACAAGCGGTGGTGATTGACGCGCGCACCGTACGATTTGATTTCAAGAGCTTGAACCGCGAGTTACCGCTGATTGTGGGTGGTATGCCGGTGTTCTCACGCAAGTGGGCGGCGGGCACGCCATTCGACAAGATACAGCTGGTGGCACCGATCGCGAGTGGCCCTTACCTGATCGAGCGCTTTGATGTCGGCCGATCCATCATCTATCGCAAGAACCCGGACTATTGGGGCGCTGACCTACCCGTGCGTAAGGGTGCCTTCAATTTCGATCGTATCGTCTACCGTTTTTACAAAGATGATGTCGCCCGACTCGAGGCGTTTCTGGCGGGTGAGTTCGACGTCGTGGTGGAGTATCGCGCGAAAAACTGGGCGAGAATGTACAAAGGCCCGAAATTCGAAAATGGCGAGCTGATCAAGAAAACCCTTAAGCATCAGAATGGCGCCGGCATGCAAGCATTTGTAATGAATATGCGCAAGCCGCAGTTTCAGGACAAGCGTGTAAGACAAGCACTTGGGCTAGCGCTCGATTTCGAGTGGATGAATCGCCAACTGTTCTATGCGCAGTATGTGCGGATTGATTCTTTCTTTAGTAATTCCGAACTTGCGGCGCGCGGTGAACCGACGCCTGCGGAGCTGTCGTTGCTGGAGCCCTTGCGCGATCAGTTGGATCCAGCGGTGTTTGGACCAGTCCCCGTGCCACCCTCAACCGAAGCACCAGCCTCCTTGCGTGCGAATTTACTGAAGGCGCGTGATTTGTTGAAGCAAGCGGGCTGGGAGTACCGTGACGGTGCGCTACGTAATGCCAAGGGTGAAGCGTTTACTTTCGAGATTCTTGATGATCAGTCAGCGCTCTCACGCATCATTGCGGTGTATGTGCGCAATCTCGAAAAATTAGGCATCACAGTGCGTCAACGCACGGCAGATTTTGCGTTGGTACAGAAGCGCATGGAAGAGTTCGACTTCGACATGACCAGCCAGCGCTTCCCTGACGTTACCAGTCCGGGTAATGAGATGTTCGATATGTTTGGCTCGAAGGCCGCTGATGAGCATGGCTCAAGCAACTACTGGGGCCTGAAAGATCCCGCAGTTGACAAACTGGTGACGGCACTGGTGCGCGCCAATACACGCGCCGAACTGGTCGCGGCTGCGCGCGCGCTGGATCGCGTATTACTGCATAAGCATATGGCGGTGCCGCATTGGTACTCGGGGACGCACCGTGTCGCCTACAGAAATCGATTTGGTATTCCTGCGGTGTCACCGAAGTACTATCAAGCCGATCCCTATGTGATCTCCAGCTGGTGGCAGGTGAAGCCACGTAAGCAGAATTAACTCTCGGCAGACGTCTCGCTAGCTATGAATCTTTGGCCCTACATACTGAAACGTGTTTTGCTGATGATCCCTACGCTGTTAGGGGTGATTGCGATTACTTTTGCCGTGATCCAGTTCGTGCCTGGTGGCCCAGTCGAACAGGCATTGATCGAATTGAAAAAGGGGCAGGTCGGCGCAGGCGAATCCTCCGGCGGTGGTCGCTCGGAGTATCGTGGTCGCCAAGGTATCGATGCAGAGCGGGTCGCCGAGATCAAGGCGCTGTATGGCTTCGACAAGCCACCAATTGAGCGCTTCTGGCAGATGTTGAAAGGCTTCGCTAAATTCGATCTCGGCCAGAGCTTCTACCATCATCAGGATGTGTGGGAACTGGTGAAATCTAAACTGCCAGTATCGATTTCGATTGGTCTCTGGACTTTCTTTCTGACTTACCTGATATCAGTCCCGCTCGGTATTGCAAAAGCAGTACGAGAAGGCTCACGCTTTGATCATGTGACCAGCATGCTGGTACTGATCGGTTACTCGATACCGGGCTTTGTATTGGGTGTGGCGCTGCTGGTGCTTTTTGCAGGATCGAGTTTTGTGCAGTGGTTCCCATTACGAGGCTTAACCTCCGATGATTGGGAAACGCTTACTACCTTTGGCAAAATTAAAGATTACCTCTGGCATATCACCCTGCCAGTGACCGCCTCGGTCGCGGGAGCTTTTGCGGTGATGACCATGCTGACCAAGAATACTTTTCTGGAAGAGATTCGGAAGCAGTATGTGATGACGGCGCGTGCCAAAGGTTTGTCCGAGCGCACCGTGCTTTACAAGCATGTCTTTCGTAATGCGCTCATTCCTTTGGTGACGGGTTTTCCAGCCGCCTTTATTGGCGCTTTCTTTGCAGGTAGCCTGCTAATTGAGACTCTGTTCTCCCTTGATGGGCTCGGCTTGTTATCTTATGAATCAGTCGTGCGGCGTGACTATCCGGTTGTCCTCGGTACGCTGTATCTGTTTACCTTGATAGGCTTGGTGGTCAAGCTGCTGGGGGACCTCTGCTATGTATGGGCAGACCCGCGCGTTCAATTTGAGAGTCTTGCGTCATGAGCGCAGAAACCATAGACGGACTAGCACCTTCGGTTTCACCGGGGCAGCGTGTTTGGCAACGCTTCCGCAGCGATCGGCGTGGCTTTTTTAGCCTGATCATTTTCGTTGTGCTGTTCGTACTCAGCCTGTTCTCTGAGTTGATCTCGAATGATCGACCATTAATTGCCCGCTACGACGGACAGATGCTGTTCCCAATTGCGAAGGATTACTCGGAAAAAGCCTTCGGTGGCGACTTCGACTCACCTGCCGACTATCTTGATCCTTTTATCCGGCAGCAGCTCGCGCGTGACGGCAATTGGGCGCTTTACCCGCTGAATCACTACCGGCATGACACGCTGAATTATTTTGCTAAGTCGCCCAACCCGGCGCCACCCTCTACGGACAACTGGTTAGGCACCGATGATCGTGGTCGCGATGTATTTGCCCGTTTACTGTACGGTTTTCGCGTATCGATACTGTTTGGCTTAGCATTGACGATTACCGGCACGATCCTCGGGGTGATCACCGGCGCAGTGCAGGGTTACTTCGCTGGCCGGACGGATTTGTTCTTCCAGCGCTTCATGGAGATCTGGGGCTCGATGCCAGAGCTTTACCTATTGATTATTTTTGCGTCGATTTTTGAGCCCAGTATCTTGCTGTTGTTATTGCTGCTGTCTTTGTTTGGTTGGATGGGTTTGTCCGATTATGTGCGTGCTGATTTTCTGCGTAACCGCAATCTGGATTACGTACAAGCCGCCCGCGCGCTAGGGTTGTCCAACGGCCAGATCATCTGGCTTCACGTGCTGCCGAATAGCTTGACTCCTGTGGTCACCTTCTTGCCGTTTCGCATGAGCGGCGCAATCCTCGCGCTGACGAGTCTCGACTTCCTTGGCCTCGGTGTTCCTCCCTCCATGCCCAGCCTTGGCGAGCTACTCGCGCAGGGCAAGAATAATCTGGACGCTTGGTGGATCGCGCTATCCACCTTCATGGTGCTCACCATCACGCTGCTACTACTCACCAATATTGGTGATGCCTTACGCAACTCGCTTGATGTGCGGAGGAAAGCATGAGCTTGCTGACGGTACGCGATCTGTCGGTGCGCTTCGGTCGAACCACCGTAGTTAATCGCGTGAATTTTGATATTGCTGCAGGCGAGAAATTTGCACTAGTGGGCGAGTCCGGCTCAGGTAAAACCGTCAGTGCCTTGCAATTGATGGGCATGACACCTGACGCAAATACTAGCGGCAGTATTGTTTTCGAAGGACGTGATATTCGCCTGATGTCGGATAACCAGTTGCGCGCGCTGCGCGGTAAAGATATCGCGATGATTTTTCAGGAGCCGATGACAGCGCTGAATCCGCTATTCACCATCGGCAATCAAATCGCTGAAGTACTGATGCTGCACGAGGGCTTGAGTGCCCGTGCGGCAGCATTGCGCGCAGTTGAGTTGCTCGACAAGACGGGTATTCCCGAACCCGCCCGGCGTGCGCTGTCGTATCCGCATCAGCTGTCAGGCGGACAGCGCCAGCGTGCGATGATTGCCATGGCACTGGCTTGCAAGCCGAAGCTTTTGATTGCCGATGAGCCGACCACCGCGCTCGATGTCACGATTCAGGTTCAGATTCTCGAGTTACTGAATCAGTTACAGCGCGACGAGGGCATGGCGGTGCTGATGATCACGCATGACCTGAATCTGGTGAAGCGCTTTGCTGATCGCGTCGGCGTGATGCAGCACGGTCGACTGCTTGAAGTCGCTGATACTGCGACACTGTTCGCATCGCCGCGCGAGACCTATACCCAGCAACTGCTGGCCAGCCATTCCAAACGCATGGTGTCCGAGCACTCGGATGGTTCAACCTTGCTTGAGGCACAGGGTGTGAAGTGTCGCTTCTTGATCAAGCAGGGTTGGTTTAAGCAGCGCGAATTCGTCGCGGTAGAATCATTGGACCTCTCGCTTGCGCGCGGTGAGACGCTCGGCATCGTCGGTGAGTCTGGCTCAGGCAAGTCGACACTCGGTATGGCATTGTTGCGCTTGTCGGTTGCCAGTACCGAAGGGCGTATCGTTTTCGATGGTCAGACGATCAGCGAGATGAGCAGCGCACAATTACGCCCTTTACGTGCGCAGATGCAGGTGGTGTTTCAGGATCCCTTTGCCTCGCTCTCACCGCGTCGCACGATCGAGCAGACTGTTGGCGAAGGCCTTGCCTTGCACCAGCCACACCTGTCGCGCTCGCAACTACGATCTTTGGTTTCTCAAGCATTGAGCGAGGTTGGTCTGGCGCCGGACATGATGTCACGTTATCCGCATGAGTTTTCGGGTGGCCAGCGCCAGCGCATCGCAATAGCACGCGCCTTGGTGCTCAAGCCGGCACTGATTCTGCTCGATGAGCCAACGTCCTCACTCGATGTCTCGGTGCAGTATCAGGTGCTCGAATTGTTGGCGATGCTGCAGCAGAAGTATGGCATCGCCTATGTGTTCATCAGCCATGATCTGGCAGTGATTCGTGCGATGGCACACCGCGTGCTGGTGATGAAAGATGGCAAGGTCGTAGAGAGTGGCAAGACTAGCGAGGTACTTTCAGCACCGCGCGAGGCTTACACCCAGCGACTGCTTGCGGCGGCGGAGTTCTCGCTGGCCGCCTAGTTAGCAACCACGCCTGTTGGATGTGATTGAAGCGTACCTTCTGAGGCCGCTGTTTGGCTCGGTTTGTACCTGGTGTTTATTCGTAGCGCTTGCGGTGGCGTGGCTCAACCCGTTTTGTGTCGCGCCGATCGGCAATTTCAACGCGAGTGCGCTTGCTGACCTTTCGCGCTGCAGCGGGCGAGTCTTCACGTGCCGAGGCGATAGCGACACGTGATTTACCACGCTTGTCGGCACGTACCTGAAGCTTCAGCTCTTGTCCTGGCTTCAAGCGATCCGACTTCAGATCATTCCAATCGCGTACCTCCGCAACCGTGACTTTGTAGCGGGTTGCAATGCTATTCACCGTATCTCGCTTGCCGGCACGTACCTTGATCTTCTTGCGTGGTGGCTCATCCGGTGCGATCGCTAGCGTCGCATTATCAGCAAGATCCTGACCGATATCTTTACCCAACTCACTGGCTGGTTTCGGTACCAGCACGACCGAGCCCATGGTCGGGTGCATGTTCGGCGGTATCGCGTTCGCCTCGCGGATCACGGCCGGCGTGGTTTTGAATTTTGTGGCGATAGTTTCAATACGTTCGCGCGCTACGGTGACCTTGTGCGCCGTCCAGCTAGACAGTGCATGGGACCACTTGGATAGATTTTCTTTGAATTTCTCAGCGTTGGTCTGCGGCAGCAGAATACGGGTATTGGGGCTGCCGGTAATCACCGGCTTATTGAACTGCGGGTTCAGGGCCTTGAACTCTTCCATCGGCAGTTCAGCCAGCTGCGCTGCGAGTTTGACGTCGATGTCACGGGTTTTGTTGATCGAGACAAAGTAGGGTTGGTTCTCAACCACCGGTAGCGTCAGTCCGTATTGCGCTGGTGCCGACACCAGATTTTTCACAGCCTGTAGCTTGGGGTAGTAGTTGCGGGTCTCGGCCGGCATGAAGGCAGACAGGCTGTTGTAGTCGGTATCACGACCGGCGGCGCGCGCCTTGGCGATCGCGCGCGAGACGGAACCCTCGCCCCAGTTGTAGGCGGCCAGTGCCAGCTGCCAGTCGCCGAACATGCCATACAGCTTTTGCAGGTAATTGAGTGCAGCATCGGTCGAGGCGACCACATCGCGCCGCTCATCACGGAAAATGTTCTGCTTGAGGTTGTAGTCGCGACCGGTACTTGGAATGAACTGCCACATGCCAGCGGCCTTCGCGCTGGAGAAGGCCTGCGGATTGAAAGCCGACTCGATGAAGGGCAGTAGTGCCAGCTCCATCGGCATGCCACGCCTTTCCAGCTCTTGCACCACATGGAACAAGTAGCGCGAAGCGCGCTGTGTGGTGCGCTGTATGTAATCGGGTCGCGAGCTGTACCAGGTCACATGGTTGGCGACCAGCGGGTTGTTCAGATCGGGAATGGCGAAGCCTTTGCGGATGCGGTCCCACACATCGAAGCTGGTGACGGTGACATCGTCGTAGGTGGCATCGAATCCGGGATTGCCGAGGCGCGGCGCGTCGACTGAGCGCATATCCCGCCCGGTTTCCAGCGCCTGGCTTGATGGCTCGATGCTGAGATCGATCGCTTGAGCAGCGGGTAGCGCCTGAGCGGCCAGCAATGCTGCGATGGTCAGCCGGCGAAATTGGGTGTGCTGCATGGGGCAATCGTGCGCGTCGGAGCCTGTATTCGGGCCGGTTGCGCGAGTGAAGTTGCCGCAAGTGTAAGAACCGAGGGTGATGCCGTCAAGAAAAATTAGCTTTTTGAAGCCATGGGTTGCAGCGCACCGTCGCCCTTGCCCTTCAGGGATACCGGCACCCGTTGTCGCACCGGTTCGGTTGAGCAGCGGTTGGGATCGGAATATACGAAGCGGATGTAAGGCTTAGCGGAAGCTGTTTTTCCATTCCCTTAGTGCTGCGAACGCAGCCACCGGCTCGTCGTTCTCCAAACGACCAGCCGATTGCAAGGTGCGCAGTACTCCTGGCTCGCGGTAGCGCAGGAAAGGGTTGGTACGCTTCTCGAGGCCAATGGTAGAGGGCACGGTGGACTCACCCCGTGCACGCATTTGTTGTGCTTGCTCGAATCTGGCAGCAAGATCTGCATTGTCGGGTTCGGCAGCTACCGCAAAGCGCAAATTGGATAGCGTGTACTCATGCGCGCAGTACACCAGCGTCTCGTCAGGAAGCGCAGCGAGTTTGGCGAGCGACTGTGTCATTTGCCCCGGCGTACCCTCGAACAGGCGGCCACAGCCACCGGCGAACAGTGTATCGCCGCAGAACAGCCAGTCCTGCTCACCAGCAACATAGGCGATATGGCCTGCGGTATGACCGGGTACGTCAAGTACTTTGAGCCGCAAGCCGAGCACAGGCAGGTCGACAACGTCGCCCTCATGCAGTGGACGAGAAACACCATGGATCTTTTCGCCCGCGGGTCCGAACACCGGCACCGACCAATGCGAGAGCAGTTCGGCCACACCACCCGCATGGTCGGCGTGATGGTGAGTGAGTAAAATAGCGCTCAATGCCAAGCCGAGTGAACGCAAGGCGTCTTCGATGGGCGCAGCATCACCGGGATCAACGACCGCAGCATGCTGCTGGTCGTGAATTAGCCAGAGATAGTTGTCGGCGAACGCCGGTATCGCGGTAACTTTCAGGGACGGTGGCATAGACATCAGCATGAATCCAGACGCTTTGTATCAGTCGATTATATCGCTCGCTCCCTGGTTCGATACACCAGCGGGTGCCTACGCCCACGCATGGGAGCAATCGCGACTGGATGAATTGACAGCCGATATTTTTGGCTACAACGCCGTACAGATCGGCTTGCCGATGCTCGATACTTTGGCCGCCAACCGAATGCCGAATCGGTGGGTGACGGATTCCAAGTTGCCATCCGATGCCGTTAGCGCAGAGCGTCAGGTCGTCGTCGTACATGACTTCACCGAGTTGCCATTCGCCACGCAGAGTCTGGATCTGGTCGTGATGCCGCATGTGCTTGAGTTTTCCGCAGAACCGCACCGAGTGCTGCGGGAGGTCGAGCGGGTATTGATCCCCGAGGGGCAGGTGATTATTTGTGGCTTCAATCCAATCAGTATGTGGGGTGCGCGCCAGTCAGCAGGGCGAATGACGGGCGCACACTTTTTACCGCTGAATGGCGAGTTCATTAGCGTGCCACGCTTGAAAGATTGGCTGAAGTTGCTGAATATGGAAATCAATCGTGGCCACTTTGGCTGTTATGCGCCGCCTTGTGCCACCGACAAATGGTTACGTCGCTTCTCTTTTTTGGAGAAGGCAGGCAATCGTTGGTGGCCGTATCTGGGTGCGCTTTACATTGTGCAGGCCATCAAACGTGTGCAAGGCATGCGCTTGATCGGTCCGGCATGGGATAAAAAACGTAGCGTTGTGCCAAGCGCGATACCGGTGACTAATCGCATGAAAAAACAAAGAGATCAGGATGGATAGTGTTGAAATTTTCACCGACGGTGCTTGCAAGGGTAATCCGGGCCCCGGTGGTTGGGGCGCCTGGATTATTCATGGCAGTCTTGAGCAATGGATTGCTGCAGGTCGGCCGGCAGCAAAAACCAAGTCATTGTTCGGTGGTGAGATGGCAACCACCAATAATCGTATGGAGTTACTGGCGGTGATTGAAGCATTGAATGCATTGAAGCGTTCTTGCGAAGTGGTGGTGCATACGGATAGCCAGTATGTACACAAAGGTATCAGCGAGTGGCTGTCGGGCTGGAAGGCGAAGGGCTGGAAGACCGCCAGCAAAGCGCCGGTTAAAAATGTCGATCTGTGGCAGGCACTCGATGAGGCCAGATTGCGTCACCAGATAGAATGGCGCTGGATCAAAGGGCACGCGGGTCACGAGGGCAATGAAATGGCCGATGAGCTCGCTAACCGTGGTGTTGAACATACCCGCGCAAATGCACGTGCCGCCTGAGTCGGCCGCCTGAGCATACTTTTCTCATCAATAACATCCATGCGACAAATTATTCTCGATACTGAGACCACCGGACTCAACCCTAGAAGCGGCGACCGCATCATTGAGATCGGCTGTGTCGAAATGGTGAATCGCCGCCTGACCGGAAATAACTTTCACTACTACATCAATCCGGAACGCGATTCCGATCCCGGTGCGTTGGCAGTACACGGCTTGACCACAGAATTCCTGAGTGACAAGCCAAAATTCTCTGATATCGCCGATACCTTGTGCGAGTTTGTGCGTGATGCTGAGATCATTATTCACAACGCTCCGTTTGATGTTGGCTTTCTTGATGCAGAGTTCGAACGACTCGGTAAATCAAACTTTGCTGCGCAGGTGCGGCAGGTGATTGATACGCTGGTGCAGGCTAAAGAACTCTTCCCCGGCAAACGGAATTCACTCGACGCACTGTGCGAGCGCTACGGCGTCTCGAATGCACACCGCATGCTGCATGGCGCCTTGCTAGATGCCGAGCTACTGGCCGAGGTGTATCTCGCCATGACCCGTGGTCAAGATAGCTTGGGCATGGATCTACAGGCGGGAGGCGATGGCGATGACGCTACGGGAACCGGCATTGCGATCGCCGACATTCTGGTTCTGCCACCGACTGCAGATGAGCTCGCCGAGCATGAGGCCTTGCTACAGGGACTCGATAAAGAAGCGAAGGGCGCTTGCCTATGGCGGCAGCTAGGGGCGGCCAGCCGAAGTTGATGGCTCAGTCTTGCTATGCGATAATTCGCGCCCCTCGGGAGGTTAGCTCAGGGGTAGAGCGATCGCCTCACACGCGATAGGTCGCTGGTTCGAAACCAGCACTTCCCACCAGAACTTTGAAAGCCGGCCCACCGTGGTCGGCTTTTTCACATGTTCGCTTATGGTGTCCGCTTGCGCTGGATCGCCGCACCCGGGCGTAATTTCCTCTGTCCGAACCGTTTTGCCAACGTCTTCAGTGGCGGCGTTTCTGCACCGCGCACACGCCGCGTCACCATCGCTGGCGTATCCGAGCGTGGCACCAGATGTTGAGGGCCATTGCCGATCAGCTCGGCGCGACCAATACGGCGCAAGCCCTCGCGCAAAGTTTCCCAGTTGGTTGGATCGTGGTAGCGCAGCAGCGCTTTATGAAAACGACGAATTTTTGCAGTGCGCGGTGTTTCTACGGTTTCGGAATCGCGGGCAATCTTACGCAGCGGGTTCTTGCGCGTGTGATACATCGCAGTCGCCATCGCCAGCGGCGTCGGCAAGAAAGATTGCACCTGATCGAGCCGGAAATCATTTTGCTTTAACCAAATCGCGAGATTCACCATATCTTCATCGGTGGTGCCGGGGTGGGCAGCGATGAAGTAGGGGATCAGGTACTGTTCCTTGCCCGCTTCCTTCGAGTATTTGTCGAACAACTCTTTGAACTTATAGTACGAGCCCATACCCGGCTTCATCATTTTCGAGAGTGGGCCTTCCTCAGAATGCTCGGGTGCGATTTTCAGCAAGCCGCCGACATGATGCGTCGCTAGTTCTTTCACATACTCGGGTGAGCGTACCGCCAGGTCATAGCGTAAGCCGGAGCTGACCAGGATTTTCTTCACCCCTTTGATGGCGCGCGCGCGGCGGTACAGCTGTACCAGCTTGCCGTGATCCGTATTCAAGTTGCTGCAAATCGTCGGATAGACACAAGACAGTCGTCGACAACTTTGCTCGATGCTTGGGTCTTTGCAGCCGAGGCGATACATGTTCGCGGTCGGCCCACCAAGATCGGAGATGGTGCCGGTAAACCCTTTGGTCTTGTCGCGAATCAGTTCAATCTCACGCAAGATGGAAGGCTCGGAGCGACTTTGAATAATGCGTCCCTCGTGCTCTGTGATCGAGCAGAAGGTACAGCCACCAAAACAGCCGCGCATGATATTCACCGAAAAGCGAATCATGTCCCATGCAGGGATTTTTGCATCACCATAGGCAGGATGCGGCGCACGTGCATAGGGCAGGTCATACACATGATCCATCTCTTC
>JAIXQK010000012.1 GCA_027485795.1 Oxalobacteraceae bacterium | reverse complement strand
GCGAGTTCGGCGGCGGCGGAGCCGATGATCTGCGCGCGGTCCAACGGGAGAGCGCCCCAGGCGGCGCGGTCGGAGACGCGCGGACCGACGCCGTAGGGCAGGGCGAGCGAGGCGAAGGGATCTTCGCCGAGGGGTTTTACGGCGGGCGCGGCGGCGGGGCCGGAAGCGGTTGCCGGGGCGGAAGGATTTTTCGTGGCTTGGCGTGCCCCGGCCGCGAGCAGGGCGGCGGATGCTAGAATGAATACGAGAGGGCGCATGGGGTGGCGCGAGCACAGAACGCCCGCCTGAAAGCGGCGACGGTCGCAGGAGTGTATGGTAAAGTGACCGGATGCGTTCTTGCCGAGGCGAGTGCATATGTAGTCATAAATTCACTACAAGCGGTGCGTGGGCGCCGCGATATACTGTATATTGATCGTAGCATCGCGGCTGGGTTCGGGAGCGAGATGGTGACGTTCGGACCGCCCTGTCCGTTCCCCAACCCCTTCAGCCATGACCGTCTTTTCCCGTCTCCCCATTGCCGCCTCTAGCCTTCAAAAGAACATGAAGAATACCCCGCATACCGTCCTCCGTTCCACCGCTTCGCTTGCGCTTCTCACGGCCATTGCCGCTCTACCGGCCGTTCACGGACAGACTAGCGGTTCTTGGTCATCAAATACGACTGGTAACTGGTCAATCAGTTCAAATTGGGCCAACAGCACTATCGCCACCGGCGACGGCTCCGTCGCGACTTTCAGTCAAAACTGGACCGGTCAGACCGTCACCGTCGATTCCCCATACACCGTGGGTCGTATTAATGCAGCGGATACGACGGCGGGGGGAGGAGGTCTGGTAATAGCGGGCACTAGCACGCTTACTTTGGCCAATGGCGTCAGCACGCCAATAATCCAGACGGATGCAGGTTTTACTGAGTTCAACTGGCTGACCATTTCCGCTCCGATCGCTGGTAGTAATGGCTTAGATAAACAAGGTGCTGGCCACCTCAAGCTCGCCGGCAATAACACATTTTCAGGGACAGTTAAGATGACTGGCACCACCGCAGGAAATTTTTTGGTCATAAATTCCGACTCCGCGTTGGGAAATAGCTCAAATGTTTTAGAAATTGCGGTTTCAGCCAGTGCTACTGGATTTTACAACGAGGCAGCCGCTGGTAATTTCACGCTTAACGCATCTCGCACCATCACCACCTCCGGCGCGGGTGATTTTTGGGTAAAGAACAAATCCGGGGCCAATATGACCATCGCCGGCGTTATTTCCGGGACCGCAAGGCTCCGAAAGAACGACTCTGGCGCCCTTACGCTCAGCGGTGCGAATACGTTTACCGGAGGCACATTGCTAGACGGAGGCACATTGATACTTTCAGGTGGAAACAACCGATTAACCGCGAACAGCACTCTCACCTTTAACGCCGCGTCCACACTTGATATTACCAATACGACGCAGTCCCTTGGTCGGCTTGGGCTCTTGAGTGCTGGGCAGACTAATACAGTCAGTGGCAACGGCGGCACTTTGATCGTTAACGAGACCGCAGATGTAACGTGGAATACAACCGTTACCGGGACGACCGTAAACATGTCCGGCCTGAGCAACTTCACATTCAATCGTGCGGCGGGTTCTTTTCAGGTGAACTCCAACGGTTTAAACGTTGTCAACACAGTCAACCTCGCCAAGGCAGGCACAAATACCATCAACGCAGTAAACGTGCGTTTAGGTGGTGGCGCCAATACTGCAGGTTTAACCGGGCAATTTGTTAACGTCGGTTTGGGGCAAAACAACAATATCAATGCCTCGGGTGAATTCGTAATCGGATACTTTGCCGGTAGCGGCAACGTTAGCTTCCAGAGCGGCCTCACCAACCCGGTCCTTACGGTCCGCGGTGCGGGTGGCACCGGGCCCACCCCGCTCTTGAGTGTTGGCTCAACCAATTCAGGCAACCTGCCCTCGACCGGCATTCTCAACTTAACGGGTGGCAGCATGGATGTGTTGGCGACTGAATTCAACGTCGCGCGTCACTTCGCCAACGCGAATACCAATTCGACGGGCACCGTTACCATGCCTGCCGGCACCCTCGTCGCGACTACTTTGAATCTTGCGGCTAAGACCAATACGACCGGCACCCCTACCATCACCGGCACATTCAACCAATCGGGCGGCACGGTGACCGCGACCACGGTGAACCTTGGCAACAATGCCAACCCTACCATCACCGTCACGCCGAACCTGATCGCCAATTACAACCTCACCGGCGGCACCTTGTTCGCCACGACAATCACCGGCAGCGGTGCGAATTTCGGTGGAGCTACCGTGCGTAACCTGACCCTGAACGGCGGCACGGTGCGCAACCTCACCGGCGGCGATCTCGCGCTCTCCGGCGTGAACACCACCGCGACTGGACGACTGAACCTCGTGCTCGGCGCCTCGAACGGCACGATCGAGGCCGATGCCACCCGCACTGTCTCGTTGGCTGACACGGTCCGCCTCAGCGGCACGGGCACCTTGATGAAGACCGGCGAGGGCACCTTGGTGATCAACGCCGACAGCACCGCTTTCACCGGCGGCCTGACCCACTCGGCTGGCGCGTTGGAGTTGGGCGCCGTCGACTCTGTTTCCACCTTCAACGCCGGTTCATTCACCTGGAATGGCGGCACGCTGAATTTCGATCTCTCCGGTGCGTCCTCCTCGGATAAGATCTCGCTCGGCAGCGGCGTGTTTACCCGTGGATCGGGAGCCGCTTCGAGTTTCATCTTTGATTTTGGCGGCGG
>JAIXQK010000023.1 GCA_027485795.1 Oxalobacteraceae bacterium | reverse complement strand
TTGATTTCATTGGCTTTTTTAAAAGAATTTTCTTGACCTTATTGCTGCAACGCATTAACTTATGCGCTCCCTCGCCACCGCGAGGGATATTTTTTCCCTGTTCCGCGCGGCCCATAACGCCGCGCGGCGATAGGAAGGTTTTTAGGGCGTCGCTGCGCCCAACTACGTTGTTTGCTCTAACCCACGCCAAAAGCGTGAGGTGGCGCCAGCAGCGGCACAAGCGGAAGCTGAACGAAGTGCACTCAGCGCCGGTTTGAACTGCGCCAGCCGCGCAGGACGGATCGACGTAAACGCACGCTCAAGGGATGCTTCAAGTGTGCCACTGTCTCCGTCACCGCAAGGGGAGAGCATCCGATCAATTTCCTATGGACCTTGAAAGGACAGGTAATGTCTTCAGAAATCACTGGCGCCGAGATCGTCGTGCGCTGTCTTGCCGAAGAGGGCGTCGAACATGTGTTCGGCTATCCCGGCGGCGCAGTTCTCTATATCTACGACGAGATTTTCAAGCAGGACAAGTTTCGCCATATTCTGGTCCGCCATGAGCAGGCGGCAGTCCATGCGGCGGATGCTTACTCGCGTAGTTCAAACAAGGTGGGTGTGTGCCTCGTGACCTCTGGTCCGGGCGTGACCAATGCGGTAACCGGTATCGCCACTGCCCATCTTGATTCAATACCCATGGTGATTATCACCGGGCAGGTGCCGACCCATGCGATTGGTCTGGACGCCTTCCAGGAATGCGACACCGTCGGTATCACCCGGCCCTGCGTTAAGCACAATTTCCTGGTCAAGGATGTAAAAGACCTGGCGGCGACGATGAAGAAGGCTTTCTTCATCGCGACCACCGGTCGTCCGGGCCCGGTGCTGGTGGATATCCCCAAAGACATCACGATCGCAAAGACGACTTACGAGTATCCGAAGTCAGTCGAGATGCGTTCGTACAAGCCGGTCGACAAAGGTCACGCGGGTCAAATTCGTAAGGCGGTCCAGCTGCTGCTGACAGCCGAGCGCCCCATGATTTACACCGGCGGTGGTGTGATCTTGTCGGATTCCGCGCCCGAGTTGAACAAACTGGTCGACAAGCTCGGCTACCCTTGCACCAACACCCTGATGGGTTTGGGTGCCTACCGCGCTTCCAGCGATAAATTCGTTGGCATGCCCGGCATGCATGGTACCTACGAGGCCAACATGGCGATGCAGCACTGTGATGTGCTGATCGCAATTGGCGCGCGCTTCGATGACCGCGTGATCGGAAACCCGAAACATTTCGCGAGCCTGCCCCGCAAGATCATTCACATCGATATTGATCCATCCTCGATCTCCAAGCGGGTGAAGGTCGATATTCCGATCGTTGGTAACGTCAAAGAAGTTCTGCAGGAATTGCTAGCGCAGCTTGATGCTTCCGAAATCAAGCCGAATGCCGCTGCACATGACGCCTGGTGGAAGCAGATCAACGAATGGCGCAAGCGCGAGTGCCTGAAATACGCCTCCTCGGACGATACGATCAAGCCACAAATGGTGGTCGAGAAACTCTGGCAAGTGACCAAGGGCGATGCTTTCGTCACCTCGGACGTCGGCCAGCACCAGATGTGGGCCGCGCAGTATTACGGCTTCGACAAGCCACGCCGCTGGATCAACTCCGGTGGTCTTGGCACCATGGGTGTCGGCTTGCCGTATGCGATGGGCGTACAGATGGCCAATCCGGATGCGACAGTTGCGTGTATCACGGGCGAGGCATCGATACAGATGTGCATACAAGAGCTGGCAACCTGCAGGCAGTATCACCTCACGCCAAAAATTGTTTTGCTGAATAACCGTTACCTTGGCATGGTGCGCCAGTGGCAAGAGATTGACTATGGTTCGCGTTATTCCGAGTCCTACATGGACTCTTTGCCCGATTTTGACAAGCTGGTCGAGTCGTTTGGTCACGTCGGTGTCACCATCACCAAACCGGGTGATGTCGAAGGTGCGCTACGTGATGCGTTTGCGATGAAAGACAAGCTGGTATTCATGAACTTCATCACCGATCAGGGTGAAAATGTGTGGCCGATGGTCAAGGCGGGTAAAGGTCTGACCGAGATGCTGCTTGGCTCGGAGGACTTGTAATGCGCCATATCATTGCAGCCTTACTGGAAAACGAAGCCGGCGCACTGTCGCGTGTGGTTGGATTGTTCTCTGCACGCGCCTACAACATCGAGACGTTGACGGTAGCGCCTACAGAAGATCCAACGCTGTCGCGTATGACTATCGTCACCTCCGGCTCGGACGATGTGATCGAACAGATCACCAAGCACTTGAATCGATTGATTGAAGTGGTGAAGGTGGTTGACCTAACCGAGGGCGCCCACATCGAGCGTGAACTCATGCTCATCAAAGTGCGTGCAGTCGGTAAGGAACGTGAAGAAATGAAGCGTACCGCGGATATTTTCCGTGGCCGCATTATTGATGTCACTGAAAAAACTTACACCATCGAGCTTACCGGTAACAAGGCAAAACTCGACGCCTTTATCGATGCGATTGATCGCGCCGCCATTCTGGAAACCGTGCGTACCGGTGGCTCCGGCATCGGACGCGGCGAGCGCATTCTGAAAGTTTGAACCTCACTACCATTAATTTTTTACGGGAACATCATGAAAGTTTTCTACGACAAGGACTGCGACCTCTCGCTCATCAAAGGTAAGAAAGTCGCCATCATTGGCTACGGCTCGCAGGGTCATGCGCACGCACAGAATCTGTCGGAATCGGGTGTCAATGTTGTAGTCGGCCTGCGTAAGGGCGGCTCCTCATGGGCCAAGGTTGAGAAAGCTGGCCTGAAGGTCGCCGAGGTAAACGATGCAGTGAAGTCGGCCGACGTGATCATGATTCTTCTGCCCGATGAGAACATCGCTCAGGTGTACAAAGAAAATGTTGAGCCGCACGCCAAGCAGGGCGCTGTGCTGGCGTTTGCGCACGGCTTCAACGTGCACTACGGTCAGGTGGTGCCACGCGCCGACCTCGATGTCATCATGATCGCGCCAAAAGCACCAGGTCACACTGTTCGCGCTACTTACACGCAGGGCGGCGGCGTTCCGCATCTGGTGGCCGTGTATCAAGACAAATCCGGCATGGCGCGCAATATCGCGCTGTCATATGCGATGGCCAATGGCGGCGGCCGTGCTGGCATCATCGAGACCAACTTCCGCGAAGAGACCGAGACCGATCTGTTCGGCGAGCAGGCCGTGTTGTGCGGCGGTACGGTTGAGCTGATCAAGGCAGGTTTCGAAACGCTGGTTGAGGCGGGTTACGCGCCCGAGATGGCTTACTTCGAGTGCCTGCACGAGCTGAAGCTGATCGTTGACCTGATCTACGAAGGCGGCATCGCGAACATGAACTATTCGATCTCGAATAATGCGGAATACGGCGAGTATGTGACCGGCCCGCGCGTCGTGACCGAAGACACCAAGAACGCAATGCGGCAGTGCCTGAAGGATATTCAGACTGGTGAATATGCGAAGAGCTTCATCCTCGAGAACCGCGCGGGTGCTCCGACGCTGCTGTCACGTCGCCGTTTGAATGCCGAGCATGAGATTGAGGTGGTAGGTGAGAAGCTGCGCGCGATGATGCCGTGGATTGCCAAGAACAAGATGGTCGATCAGTCGAAGAACTAATTTTTAGTTAATCCTCACTGGGCATCATGCGGGAAGCGCTTGCAGGCGCTCCCCGCGCTCACCCTAAAAGCTGTGCACTGGCACAGCTTTTTTTACGGGCTCACGTGCCCTGGATCGCCAAGAACAAAATGGTCGATCAGTCGAAGAACTAAGTTCAAAGACAGTTGTACCCGGCATCATGCGGGAAGCGCTTGCAGGCGCTCCCCGCGCTTGCCCTAAAAGCTGTGCATTGGCACAGCTTTTTTTACGGCCTCACGTGCCCTGGATCGCCAAGGACAAGATGGTCGACCAGTCGAAGAACTAAGCTCTAACGAAGTTGTACCGGGCATCATACGGGAAGCACTTGCAAGCGCTCCCCGCGCTCACCCTAAAAGCTGTGCACTGGCACAGCTTTTTTTACGGCCTCACGTGCCCTGGATCGCCAAGAACAAGATGGTCGACCAGTCGAAGAACTAAGCTCTAACGAAGTTGTACCGGGCATCATACGGGAAGCGCTTGCAAGCGCTCCCCAAGCTCGGCTCGAAGGCTGCCCTTATAGTGGCGCTTTATTTTTTTCCTCTTCTTCGAGCAATTTCTGATCGATCTCGTCCCAATCCAGACTAATTGCGAATGAGTATTTGCAATCAAGGATCTCGGGCTTGCGGATGCCTTGTTTTAAATCTTTCGGATCAAAAGCATAGCTGAAATCCATAGTCCACCCGGCGTTCACGGGACTGATATCGCCTTGCCAGTGGGGACCTCGGTTGATGGGCCACTCCTGATTTGTCTCGGTATCTTGAATTGCCATGCGCTTTTGAAAAAAAAGATGGCGAATAATGATCTTCCCGTTGGCATCTTTTTTTGCAGAATGCCATAGCAACTGAGATTGTGTACCTGGTGCATCCTCTCTGGCTTTCAAATCCATGTTCTGATTTTCTTTAATGACCATGGACATGATTGTCCCCAAAATAGCCTGATTAAATGAATCGGTGAGCGCTATCATGGTCTCCCGATCACCTGCAAAAGCTAAAATTCCGGGGATCAGTTCTTCAGGGTTTCGACCATCAAAAAAGCAAACTTGGCCTTCGCTTTCCAGAGCGACGCGAAGGGTGCGGACAGAGTCGCGTAGAAAAATGTCTGCAAGAGGGAAGTCGGTGTTACTACTCGGATCAACCCAGGTCTCCTTCGGTAAGCTCTGGAGTGTTTGTACTTGGGTGCGAAATGTATCCTTGAAAATTTCGCTGATCGATGATGTGACCTTGCATTGCATTCCGCCTAGGATGCTGGGTCTGGCGCTTGGCGGCATGCAGCGCTGAATTTCCGGAAGTGTCCGGATTCTTCGTGCAACAACTTGCAGTGCATGTGAGGTACTGCATCGATCCCGGGCTATCACTTGTTGTGCTGCACGGCTAATGTCCATGTGCTCGATGGTGAGAGATCGCATTGTCTCAATTCTCGGATTCGGGTTGCCGGAATTCATTTGATCCGGATTCCGAATTTTTGCGATCCGCTGTGCCAGTGCGGAAAGATCCAGCGCCTGCTTCCAGTTTATTTCATAGCGGCGCATACAAAATTCGATATTCTTCGCGCCTTTTCTGGCCAGTTTTAATGGAACACCACATTGCTGACTGATGGTACGGGCAATCTGCTCGTGAAGAAACGTATCTGGAGATTCTGGTCTACTTTTGAACCCGTTAGCTGGCATGATCGCTTCGGGAATATGCATCAATGCCATAGCCTCTTCCATGTTCATTTGGTAGGAAATCATTGCATGCATAATGATTTCAGCACCAAATTGCGAATTCATGAATGGAAGATCAAAGGTGGTCATCAAGTGTTCCCGGAGGGTGTTTTCCAGAGCGAGTCTAATGTTGTTCTGGCTATCGTCAGTCAGTTGCGCAAAATCTATACCTGCAAGTCCGATTTTTTCAATAACTTTCTGCTCAATCTGACTGCTCGTGAAGTGTCCGATATCCATCACGACCCTGATGGCGTTCGAAAGCTTGTCTCCTTGATGCATATTTTTTAGTAGATCAATTTCGACTGCCAGTGCCCGTTGCCACGGAATGCGGTGGGACGTTTTCAACTGATGATTGATGTTCCCGATCAGGTGGGAAACCCTTTCGCCGATCAATTGGGATTGACCAGGTAGCATAGCGTTCAGGGTCTGCTCAAGCTTGGAGATGACGGTATTCTTGGCATTGGTTTCCCAGTCCACTGGTTGATACTGCTTATCAACATGGCGACGTATGTTGTCGACAAAACGATCAAACAAGATCGAGAGTCTTCCCGCAATTTCAATATCTCCTGAAGCACTGACTCTAAGTCTTGAAGGGTCTGTTTGTCCCTTGAAATAAGTATTCAGCGCTTGCAGGGTGTTTTGCGCGCTGTGAATATCTTTGGCTTGAGTTTTCATGCGAGGATCGTCAAAATCTACTTTATTGCCACGCTCTTGCCAGTACCTGATCGATTTTCTGCCAGTCTGGCGACATGCGTAGCGTGACTTCAGGCTCGCCGATGAATCGCGCTCGCAACTTTCCTTGCTCCGCATCGGTCTTGTCGATAGTGACGACTGCCTTGAAGTGGATAGTCCAATTGCTATCATTGACAGGCGTTCCGTGCTGCGGTGACTCAAGTGGCAGTTCATCGCTACTGACTTCATAAGCCATGACGCTTCGGCTCATTATTTTGCTTTCTAATGTTATTACCGGATTGCCGTTTTGATCGATTGTTAGTTGTTTCGGATAGGCGGCCTCGCTCCCGCTGAATACGAGTTTTTCGTTACCGGTTGCAGAGACTATTAGCTCGTTCAATATGTTCAAGAGGGTTTGGTCCGATAACCTCGACAAAACCTGCATGAAGCGTTTATCCGCAAGTTCCTGAATGTCTTGTGGGGACTGTGCACCGATTTTGGTATCGGCTCTGGTTAACTGGCGACGCCGCTCGGTTAATTTGCGCAGGGCTGCCGCTGTCGCCTCAGGGGTGGCGTGGTTCAGTTCAATAATGACGGCCGATTCTGAGGCTATTGCAGGCAGATGAATCTGCAGGTTCTGACGATGACTGTCCGTGACTAACTGCGCACTAATATTTAACCGGGTATCGATCTTGCGAAAGTCGTTTTTCTTGAACTTTTCCAGGATTTGCTCCTGTTGTTCCTTCGGGGGCACGACAGACGTTTCATAGCGATATCCGGTGAAAGGTATGATTGCGCCGCCGGATGGCAGACAACTGCGCAGGAAATCGACAAACTTTTCCCGTCGTGCCATCACTCTTTTGTTCGACACAAACTCGGCGCGTCTGACCGGGTTGGTCTCTTTCAGCAATTCCTCCCATTCATGGTGTAGCAGGGGGATGGCTAGGTTCTCGGGTTTGAAGTCGATCTCGGCAAGGCTGGGAAGCTTGCTCTTGATGTGCCGCCGCAATTCATCCAAGCTGCGCCACTGGGCGGCAAGTTCTTGTTCGATTTTCGCTGCCAGTACGATCCGCACCATTTTGGGATCTGAGGGGCTGGCGGGGCCTTGGTCCTTCCGGTTGGGGTTGACGTAGACCAGATTGCCGTCAGGGTTCACCCCGACTTCTGTCTGATCGCGGTAGGCCTCTCGCATCACCATTAACGCATCGCTGACAGTTTGGTGGGCTTGAGACGCGCGCATGTTTTTCCTAAAAGAATTAACTCCGGTGACTAACCGCTGATCGCTAAGGTGTGGCGCTGGCGGCCTTTTGCTGGTGACCAGTCACTTTTTCCGTTTATTCGTGGCGATAAACGCACATTTGTTCGGCGAAAGTGTTGATTTCACCAAGTGGCTTTATCTTTAAGGCGTCGTGGTCGATGTGCCGATCAGCTTTGGGGGCGCTAAAATAGCGTTTTGGCTGGGGTTGCTGGTAAGAAATTACCGGTGCTGGCCGGCGATATTTGGAGCCCAATTGAATAATCACTATCCGCATCCGATCATTGCCCGCGAGGGCTGGCCCTTTCTTTTACTCGCCATCGTGGTGGCGGCAGTTGCCACTGCAGTACTCGGTGTTTGGTCTTGGCCGTTCTGGCTGATCGCGCTATTCGTGTTGCAGTTCTTCCGCGATCCGCCGCGCATGATTCCGCAGCAGGCAAATGCCGTTCTCTCACCGGCCGATGGCCGGATCGTGGTGGTCGAGAAGGCGCATGATCCTTATGCAGGCCGAGAAGCGCTGAAGATCAGCGTGTTTATGAATGTTTTCAATGTGCATTCAAACCGGTCGCCGGTGGATGGCACCATCACCAAAGTGGAATACTTTCCGGGTAAATTTGTGAACGCTGATCTCGACAAAGCCTCGACCGAGAACGAACGCAACGCGGTGGTCGTCTCAGCGGATAGCGGTGCCGTGGTGACATTCGTGCAGGTGGCGGGGTTAATCGCGCGCCGCATTCTTTGTTACGTTGCAGTGGGCGACAGCTTGGCCAAAGGACAGCGTTATGGCTTCATTCGTTTTGGCTCGCGTGTCGATGTTTACTTACCGCTGAGTGCGCGTCCAATGGTTGCAGTCGGTGACAAGGTGAGTGCCACTGAGACTATTCTGGCCGAGCTGTAATCCAATCGAGGCGCCATGCGCATTTTTAATCCACGCAAGCAGAAACTCAAGGCAGCGGCTGGCAAGCCAGCGCTGTCCAAGCCGTTCCGGCTGAATCGGCTCTCATCGCGTCGTATCGACGATGACGGCGAGCAGCTAGCGGGTCGCTTGCGCAGCCGCGGCATTTACTTGCTACCCAATGCCTTTACCACCGCTGCGTTGTTCTGCGGTTTTTATGCGATTGTGATGGCCATGAACGGGCAGTTCTTTAACGCGTCCGTGGCCATCTTTGCAGCCATGGTGCTTGATGCCACCGACGGCCGCGTCGCTCGCCTGACCAACACCCAAAGCGAGTTCGGTGCGCAGTACGACAGTTTGTCGGACATGGTCTCCTTTGGGGCTGCGCCGGCTCTCATTGTGTATGAATGGGCGCTGCGTGGCATGGGCAAGCTGGGGTGGCTGGCAGCGTTTGTGTACTGTGCAGGTGCCGCGTTGCGGTTGGCGCGGTTCAATACCAATATTGCTGTGGTCGACAAGCGTTTCTTCCAGGGGCTGCCCAGCCCGGCGGCCGCAGCACTGGTAGCGGGCTTTATCTGGTTGATGGATGATCTGCGCATCGGTGGCGCGGACTTCAGCTGGCTGGCCTGGATCATCACGGTCTATGCGGGCCTGACCATGGTCACTAATGCGCCGTTTTACAGCTTCAAGGACGTCAACTTTAAGAAGTCGGTGCCGTTCATTGCGATCTTTTTGATTGTGTTGATATTTGTGGCAGTCTCGAGCGACCCGCCGAAGGTACTGTTCGGACTGTTTGTGGTGTACGGCTTGTCGGGTTATGCAGTGGCGCTATGGTTTTGGGCCAAGGGGAATCCGGTCAGTCTGGTGCAGACCAGTTCCGAGCCGGGTGACGAGAAATAGCGCCGCAGGCTATCAGCGCGATAGAAATCTGGTGGTTGCGCTTTGCTGCATTCCCCCGTATTCTTGCCCTCATGTTAAGTGCAGCCCGTCAGTCCCCGTCAGTCCCCCTCGGCAGTCCGTCCGGCCTGCTGCTGCTATATCTACTGCGCTAAGGCGCAGATACTCTTACCCCCACAACCTGTGCTTTTCCCGGCTCGCGCAATAAATGCGAGGGCAGGCGAAAATATGCCCAACCCACTGATTCAATACTCCGGGAGCCCAAAATGCCCGATTCGAACAAGCTGATTATTTTTGACACCACGTTGCGCGATGGCGAGCAGTCGCCTGGCGCCTCTATGACGCGCGAAGAGAAAATCCGTATCGCGCGGCAGTTGGAGCGGCTCAAGGTCGACGTTATCGAGGCTGGCTTCGCTGCTTCCTCGCCGGGCGATTTTGATGCGATCCGCGCCATTGCCAGCACGGTCAAGGAGTCGATTGTTTGCTCGCTGTCGCGTGCCAATGATCGCGATATTGCGCGTGCAGCCGAGGCACTGGAGCCCGCAGCGAGAAAGCGCATTCATACTTTTATTGCGACGTCGCCGCTGCACATGGAGAAGAAGCTACGCATGTCCCCTGATCAGGTATACGAGCAGGCACGTCTGGCAGTGCGCTACGCGCGGCAATTTACCGATGATGTCGAGTTCAGTCCTGAGGATGGTAGCCGCTCGGATCTCGACTTTCTGTGTCGTGTGCTTGAGGGCGTGATTGATGAGGGTGCGACCACCATTAACTTCGCTGATACCGTGGGCTATGGTGTGCCGGAGATGATTGGCCACACGCTTAAAACTCTGCGCGAGCGTATCCCTAATTCGGACAAGGCGGTGTGGTCGGTACACTGCCACAACGATCTTGGGATGGCTGTGGCTAACTCCTTAGCCGCGGTGATGATTGGTGGCGCGCGTCAGATCGAGTGCACCATAAATGGCCTGGGTGAACGTGCAGGCAACACCGCGCTGGAAGAGATCGTCATGGCGGTGAAGACTCGCCGAGATCACTTCAAGCTGGATGTGGGTATCGACACTGCGCAGATTGTGCCGACCTCGAAGCTGGTATCGCAGATTACTGGTTTTGCAGTTCAGCCCAACAAGGCTGTGGTCGGTGCGAATGCTTTCGCGCATGCTTCCGGCATCCATCAAGATGGCATCCTGAAAGCGCGCGATACCTACGAGATCATGCGTGCCGAAGATGTGGGCTGGAGTGCGAACAAGATCGTGCTTGGCAAGCTCTCGGGTCGTAACGCATTCAAGCAGCGTCTGGAGGAGCTCGGTATTGCGCTTGGCTCCGAGGCTGAAGTGAATGCCGCGTTTGCGCGCTTCAAGGAACTGGCGGATCGCAAGTCGGATATTTTTGATGAAGACATCATGGCGCTGGTCTCCGATGAGCAAAACGCGCATGAGCATGAGTTCTACAAGTTCGTGTCTTTGTCGCAGCATTCAGAGACCGGCGAGAAGCCTAGCGCCAAGGTGGTGTTCGCCGCCGATGGCAAAGAGGTGAAGTGCGAGGGGCAGGGCAATGGTCCGGTCGACGCCATTGTTAATGCGATTGAGTCCCACACCGCCAGTGGTGCGGAGCTGCTGCTGTTCTCCGTCAATGCGATTACTACCGGCACGCAGTCGCAGGGTGAGGTGACCATGCGGCTATCGAAGAGTGGGCGGATCGTGAACGGCGTCGGCGCTGATCTGGATATCGTGGTGGCCTCGGCTAAGGCCTACCTGTCGGCATTAAATAAATTGCAATCTAAGAACGAGAAGCTCAATCCGCAGCTATAAGCCAGAAGGTGATTTTTGTGGGGTCTGCCGGGATGTCGGATTCGGAGGCGATTTCGGCTATAATCCCGGCTTGGCCTAAATCGGCCATGTTATCAATGTTGTCACGGTTTCAGGGGTTGCGACTCTTAAAACCGCATGTGAAAGGTATTTATCATGGCAGTTACTAAAGAAGGCAAAGCAGCGGTTATCGCTGCGAATGCTCGGGGTCAGAACGACACTGGGTCTCCCGAGGTGCAGGTTGCGTTACTGACTGCACGCATCAATGAGCTGAACGGCCACTTCAAGGCCCACGGCAAAGATCATCACTCACGTCGTGGTCTGATCATGATGGTCAATCGTCGTAAGAGCCTGCTCGCTTATCTGAAGCGCAAGGATACGGATCGTTACCGTGCCCTGATCGAAAAACTGGGTCTGCGCAAGTAAGCCATTGCACCAGCGATTTATCCGCAAATGCCTGTATCAGCCAACTGATGCGGGCATTTCGTGTTTTTAACGCCTGCTTATTTTGCAGGTGGCGGTAACCTGAAAGTTGTGCGGTGGGCTGGCAATGCCTGCCGGTGGTGAGGTGAACGACAGCGCCTGAAACTCTGTCGGTAAAAATGAAAGGATGGACCCAATGTTTAACAAAGTCACAAAGAGCTTCCAATATGGCCAGCACACGGTAACGCTGGAAACCGGCGAGATCGCTCGCCAAGCATCCGGTGCTGTGATGGTGACGGTCGACGATACCGTGATTCTCGCTACCGTGGTCGCACGCAAAGAAGCCAAGCCGGGGCAAGATTTCTTCCCGTTGACCGTCGACTATGTCGAAAAAACCTATGCCGCCGGTCGTATTCCTGGTGGTTTCTTCAAACGCGAAGGTCGTCCGTCCGAGAAAGAGACGCTGACATCACGACTGATCGATCGCCCGATTCGCCCACTGTTCCCAGAGGGCTACTTGAACGAAGTTCAAGTCATCATCCATGTGCTGTCGGTGAATCCAGAGATCGACCCTGACATTCCTTCGATGATCGGTGCTTCGGCTGCGCTGTGCGTGGCGGGTATTCCGTTCAATGGCCCGATTGGCGCCGCACGTGTTGCTTACATTGATGGTCAGTACGTACTCAACCCTACCGTCTCGCAGCTGCATCAGTCGAAAATGGATTTGGTGGTTGCCGGTACTGAGGCTGCGGTGCTGATGGTGGAATCCGAAGCACAAGAACTGTCCGAAGAGATCATGCTCGGTGCTGTTGTTTACGGCCATGAGCAGATGAAGGCAGTGATCGATGCGATCCACGATCTCGTACGCGACGGTGGCAAGCCAGAGGTGCCATGGTCGGCACCTGTCCAGAACGAGGCGCTGATTGCGCGCGTCACCGCGCTGGCGGAAGAAAAGCTGCGTGATGCGTTCCGTACCAAAGAAAAGCAAGCGCGTACCGATAAACTGCGCACGATTCATTCGGAAGTTTCTGCCAAGCTGGCCGAGGAAGCCGCTGCGGCAGGTACATCGGCGCCAGATTCTTCTGAAGTCGGCGACATCATGTTCGGCTTGGAGTCGAAGATTGTTCGCTCGCAGATTCTCGATGGTGAGCCACGTATCGACGGTCGCGATACGCGTACTGTACGTCCGATTTCGATTCGCAGCAGTGTACTGCCACGTACCCACGGTTCGGCCTTGTTCACGCGCGGCGAGACACAGGCACTCGTAGTCGCTACGCTGGGCACTGCGCGCGATGAACAAAAGATCGATGCACTCACGGGTGAGTACAGCGATCGCTTCATGCTTCACTACAACATGCCACCGTTTGCGACAGGTGAGACCGGTCGTGTCGGGTCGCCCAAGCGCCGCGAAATCGGTCATGGTCGTCTCGCGAAGCGTGCACTGATCGCGGCGCTGCCAAGCCCGGAAGAGTTCAGCTACTCCGTGCGTTTGGTGTCCGAGATCACTGAATCGAATGGTTCGTCTTCCATGGCGTCGGTGTGCGGCGGCAGTCTCGCACTGATGGATGCTGGCGTACCGATGAAGGCGCACGTCGCTGGTATCGCGATGGGTCTGATCAAAGAGGGTAACAAGTTCGCGGTACTGTCCGATATCTTGGGTGACGAAGATCACCTGGGTGATATGGACTTCAAAGTGGCGGGTACCTCGAATGGTCTGACTGCATTGCAGATGGACATCAAGATTCAGGGCATCACCAAAGAGATCATGCAGGTCGCGCTGGCGCAAGCCAAAGAAGGTCGCCATCATATTCTCGGCAAGATGCAAGAAGCGATGCCTACCGGACGCACAGAGTTGTCCAACTTCGCGCCTCGCCTGATCACCATCAAGATCAATCCTGAAAAGATTCGCGATGTGATCGGTAAAGGCGGCGCAGTGATTCGTGCGCTCACCGAAGAAACCGGCACCCAGATCGATATCACCGATGAAGGTTTGGTCACGATTGCTTCGGTTGATGCAGCTGCGGGTCAAGAAGCAAAACGTCGCATCGAAGAACTCACCGCTTCGGTCGAAGTTGGCAAGATCTATGAAGGTACGGTGCTCAAGTTGCTGGATTTTGGTGCGATCGTTCAGGTCTTGCCAGGCAAAGATGGCTTGCTGCATATCAGCCAGATTGCTAACGAGCGCGTTAACGCGGTTGCAGACTATCTGACCGAAGGTCAGCAAGTGCGTGTCAAGGTACTCGAGACCGATGATCGTGGCCGCCTCAAGCTGTCGATGAAAGCGGTGGCAGCCGAAGAATCCGGCGAGGGTGTACAGCAATAACGCAGTAACACCGGTGGCCCTGACAGGGCCTACTAATGCTTTGCCCAGAAAGGCTGTCTGCAATCGCGGGCAGCCTTTCGTGTTTGATGGCTTTGGAGGATGACAGCGATGAAGGCGATTGAGATTACGCAGCCGGGTGGTCCCGAAGTACTAAGACCCTGTGAGCGACCCACGCCCGTGGCCGGCGCTGGCGAAGTGCTGATTCGCGTGCATGCGGCAGGAGTGAACCGCCCCGACGTTCTGCAGCGCGCCGGTGCCTATCCGCCGCCACCCGATGCCTCTGACTTACCCGGCTTGGAAGTCGCTGGCGAGATTGTCAGCGGTGATCTTGATGGTAGCGATTTCAAAAAGGGCGACTTGGTGTGTGCCTTGGCCCATGGTGGCGGCTACGCCGAGTATTGCGTGGTACCAATCGGGCAGTGTCTGCCGATACCCAAAGGCTGGAGCGTGCTAGAGGCAGCCTCGCTGCCTGAAACTTTTTTTACGGTATACGGCAATGTGTTCGACCGCGCCAAACTCGCTGCAGGCGAAAGCCTGCTGGTGCAGGGTGGTAGCTCCGGGATTGGCGTCACCGCAATCCAAATGGCCACCGCGCTCGGGTACCGTGTGTTCGCCACTGCGGGTACCGATGACAAATGCCGTGCCTGTGAAAGTCTGGGCGCGGAACGTGGCATTAACTACCGCAGCGAAGATTTTGTTGAGGTCGTGAAGTCGCTGACGGGTGGCAAAGGGGCCAACGTCATCCTCGATATGGTGGCAGGTCCCTACGTCAATCGAGAGCTTCAGTGCTTGTCCGACGATGGTCGCCTGGTGATTATCGCGCTGCTGGGTGGAGCCAGTGGCGAGATCAATTTCGGTGAGGTGTTGCGACGCCGCCTGGTGATCACCGGCTCAACACTGCGCCCACGGCCGATCACATTCAAACGCCACATCACGCAGCAGCTACACACCCAAGTCTGGCCCTTGCTCGAGTCAGGCAGAATCAAACCGGTGATTTACAAGACTTTTTCATTGGAGCAGGCGGCGGATGCGCATGCACTGATGGAGACAAGTACCCATATTGGCAAGATCATGCTGCAGGTTGCGCAGTGAGCTGGTACACCGCGCTGCGGCTGGTAGGTCAGCGCTCTGACTGCTCGGCGCGTTTGCGTGTTGGCATCATTGTCCCGAGTCGCCTTTCAACCGGGCCGTCCGGTTTGACCCTGTTTCTTGCCACAGGCTACAATCGTGGGTTTTGTGGTTCGGTCACCTGATGCGCACCCCCCTGATCGCCGGTAACTGGAAGATGAATGGCAGCCTCGCGGCAAACGCAGCGCTGATGGCTGGTGTTTTGGGCGATGCGGCAGCGGTCAAAGCGGAACTGGCGGTCTGTGTGCCTGCACCTTATCTGGCGCAGGCACAGTCGGTGCTGAGCGGATCACGAGTGCGTTGGGGTGCGCAAGATGTGTCGGCGCATGAAAACGGCGCCTTCACCGGCGAGGTTTCGGCGGCGATGTTGCTTGAATTTGGTTGCAGTTGCGTGATTGTTGGGCACTCAGAGCGCCGTAGCTATCACGCCGAGAATGACCAGCAGGTAGCGCAAAAAGCGCGGCGCGCATTGCTGAGTGGGCTGACCCCCATTGTTTGTGTTGGCGAGACGCTTCATGAGCGCGAGCAGGGTGCAACCGACGCAGTTGTGACGCGGCAGCTGACGCCGGTGTTGGACGCGATTGGGTCACAACTGGCAAGCATCGTGATTGCTTATGAGCCGGTATGGGCGATTGGCACTGGCAAGACCGCGACGCCGGAAATGGCGCAGCAGGTACATGCCCGCATACGCGCCATGCTCATTGAGCGTGATGCAGTGCAAGCGCAGCAGGTTCGCCTGCTTTACGGTGGCAGCATGAAACCGGATAACGCAAAAGACTTACTAGCGATGCCGGATATCGATGGTGGATTAATCGGTGGCGCATCGTTAAATGCGTCTGATTTTTTAGTGATTGCTCATGCAGTTTGAGCCGCAACCCAATATGTATCGACAGGAATTGATTAAATGAACTCATTACTCGCCATTGTTATCGTGATCCAGCTGATCAGTGCGCTGATCATTATCGGCCTCGTGCTGCTGCAGCAGGGTAAGGGTGCCGATATGGGCGCCGCTTTTGGATCGGGTGCTTCCGGTAGTTTGTTTGGTGCCACTGGTTCGGCCAACTTCCTCTCGCGCTCGACGGGGATTGCTGCCGCTGTGTTCTTCGCCGCTACCTTGCTGCTGACCTTCTTGGGTAGCCGTCCGCAGGGTGGTGGTGCCGGAATCATGGATCAAGTCCCGGCGCCAGCCAAGACTCTCAACCCCGCTGCGGGTGATGCTCCTGTACCGGCGCCTGCCAAGGCGCCAGCTCAGGCGAACGAGATCCCGAAATAAGCCCTACACTGCAACCGGCTGCTATCAAACTTGCATTGAATGGCCTCGCCAAAGCCGGTTAAAATGGTGCGCTTTGCCGACGTGGTGAAATTGGTAGACACGCTATCTTGAGGGGGTAGTGGCGAAAGCTGTGCGAGTTCGAGTCTCGCCGTCGGCACCAATTAGCAAAAAGTAAATAAAAATTGATTTAAAAGCCTCGGGAGTGGCTAACCAGGCGTTTTTTACTGGGAAAATCGTGGACCTGCAAAATTACCTTCCGATCCTCCTGTTCATTGCAGTGGGTATCGGTGTCGGTGTTGCGCCTCAGGTGCTGGGCCGGCTACTCGCTCCGCATCGTCCCGATGCAGAAAAAAATTCTGCCTATGAGTGCGGCTTCGAAGCTTTTGAAGACGCTCGCATGAAATTCGATGTGCGTTATTACCTCGTCGCTATTCTCTTCATCCTGTTCGACCTGGAAGTCGCTTTTCTGGTGCCGTGGGCAGTGGCGATGAATGAGGTGGGACTGGTCGGCTTCTGGGCCATGATGATCTTTCTCGGCATCCTGATTGTCGGTTTGATCTTTGAATGGAAAAAAGGCGCCTTGGACTGGGAGTAAGTGATGGCGATCGATGGCATCCTGAATGAAGGTTTCGTCACCACTACGGCTGACAAACTAATTAACTGGACCCGTACCGGTTCGATGTGGCCCATGACGTTTGGTCTTGCCTGCTGTGCAGTCGAGATGATGCACGCAGGTGCTTCACGTTACGACCTTGACCGATTCGGTGTGGTGTTCCGGCCGTCGCCTCGGCAATCCGATGTGATGATTGTTGCCGGCACCCTGTGCAACAAAATGGCGCCGGCGCTACGCAAGGTCTATGACCAGATGGCCGAACCACGTTGGGTGATCTCGATGGGTTCGTGTGCCAACGGTGGCGGCTACTACCACTACTCCTACTCAGTAGTGCGCGGTTGTGACCGCATTGTGCCGGTCGATATTTATGTCCCCGGCTGCCCGCCGACGGCAGAGGCACTACTCTACGGCGTGATCCAGTTGCAAAACAAGATCAAGCGCACCAATACGATTGCGCGCTGAGATTAACGCTGCCATGACGACTAAACTCGACACTCTCACTAGCGCTGTTCAGGAGCTGCTGGGCGACAAAATCAAAAGCCTCAGCGTCGCTTTGGGTGAGATCACCATTGTGCTTGGCGCTGCGGATTATCTGTCCGCCATGCAGATGCTGCGAGACCATCCGTCGACGCGCTTCGAGCAGATGATTGATCTATGCGGCGTTGACTACCAGTCGTATGGTGATGGTCGTTGGGAAGGCGCGCGTTTCGGCGTGGTAGCACACCTGATGTCAGTCAATCATAACTGGCGGCTGCGCGTAAGAACTTTTGCACCCGACGACGAGATGCCATTAGTGGCCTCACTCACCAGTGTGTGGCCGGCGGCGAATTGGTACGAACGTGAAGCCTTTGATTTGTTCGGCATTCTGTTCGATGGCCATGATGATTTGCGCCGCATTCTGACCGACTACGGCTTTATTGGTCATCCCTTCCGCAAAGATTTCCCTACCAGTGGCTACGTCGAGATGCGTTACGACCCCGAGCAAAAGCGCGTTGTCTACCAACCGGTGACAATCGAGCCGCGCGAGAACGTACCGCGGATTATCCGCGAAGAGAATTACGGGGTGCGCTGACATGGCTGAAATCAAGAACTACACGCTCAAGTTTGGCTCCGGCCGCGCGCATTGCGCGCTTAACTTCGCTGCCGCGAAGTTAGCCTTCACCGAAGTTGAGCGATGCAATTACCTCCGCAAAATGGATTGTGGTCAGGAGGTCGGTCGTGGCTGAAATCAAGAATTACACGCTCAACTTTGGCCCCCAGCATCCTGCCGCGCATGGCGTGTTGCGATTGGTATTGGAGCTGGACGGTGAGGTGATTCAACGCGCTGATCCGCATATTGGCTTGTTGCATCGCGCGACCGAGAAGCTAGCCGAGACCCGTACCTTCCTGCAGTCCGTGCCCTACATGGACCGCCTCGACTACGTGTCGATGATGTGCAATGAGCACGCCTATGTGATGGCAATCGAGCGGCTGCTTGGTGTCGAAGTGCCGCTGCGTGCGCAATACATACGCGTGATGTTTGACGAGATCACGCGCATCTTGAATCACCTGCTGTGGTTGGGTGCGCATGCGCTGGATGTTGGCGCGATGGGTGTGTTCCTGTACGCATTCCGTGAGCGTGAAGATTTGATGGATTGCTACGAGGCGGTATCGGGGGCGCGTCTGCACGCAGCCTACTACCGTCCGGGTGGTGTGTACCGCGATTTGCCGGACGCCATGCCGCAGTACAAAGCCTCGCTAGTACGCAACGATAAAGCGATCGCCAAGCTGAACGAGAACCGTCATGGCTCGCTGCTAGATTTCATTGAAGACTTTACCAACCGCTTCCCAACCTACGTCGACGAGTACGAAACGCTACTCACCGATAACCGCATCTGGAAGCAGCGCTTGGTGGGTATTGGTGTGGTGTCACCAGAGCAGGCGCTGGCAATGGGCTTTACCGGCCCCATGCTGCGTGGCTCGGGGATCGCCTGGGATCTGCGCAAGAAACAGCCGTACGAGGTCTATGACTTGGTCGACTTCGATATTCCGGTGGGTGTTAACGGCGATTGCTACGACCGTTACCTGGTTCGTATTGAAGAGATGCGGCAATCCAATCGCATCATCCGGCAATGTGTGGAGTGGTTGCGTAACCATCCCGGCCCGGTGATGACCGATAACCACAAAGTTGCGCCACCTTCGCGTGTGGACATGAAGTCCAACATGGAAGAGTTGATCCACCACTTCAAGCTGTTCACTGAAGGATTTCATGTGCCGGTCGGTGAGACCTATGCGGCGGTTGAGCATCCGAAAGGCGAGTTTGGTATCTATCTGATTTCTGATGGCGCCAACAAACCTTACCGTCTAAAAATTCGTGCACCGGGCTTTGCGCATTTGCAGGGTCTTAACGAGATGGCGACTGGTCACATGATTGCTGATGCAGTCACCATTATCGGTACGCAGGATATTGTGTTTGGCGAGATTGATCGCTGAGATGAGCAAATCAATGATCGAGGCAAAACAGCGCATGTTGTTATCACAGGATGCCTACAAAAAGATCGATCGCGAACTGACCAAGTTCCCGTCGGATCAGAAGCAGTCGGCGGTGATGTCGGCGCTCGCCATCGCGCAGGATGAAAAAGGCTGGTTGTCGCCGGAAGTGATGCAGGACGTTGCCACCTATCTGGACATGCCCGCGATCGCAGTGCAGGAGGTCGCCACCTTCTACACCATGTACAACCTGAAGCCTGTTGGCAAACACAAGCTGACCATTTGTACCAACCTGCCATGCCAACTGAGTAATGGCGATCGTGCAGCGGCCTATTTGAAGCAAAAACTGGGTGTTGACTTCAATGAAACCACTGCCGATGGTTTGTTTACCCTGAAAGAGGGCGAGTGCATGGGGGCATGTGGTGATTCGCCGGTCATGCTGGTCAACAACAAGCGTATGTGCAGCTTCATGTCGAATGAAAAAATTGACGCCCTGATTGAGGAGCTGAAGAAATGACTTGCTTGCACGATCGTCATATTCAGCCGCTGATTCTCGCGGGTATCGACGGTAACAACTGGCGCCTTGCTGATTATGTGAAGCGTGGTGGTTACTCGGCGCTGCGTCGCATTCTGACTGAGGGCGTCACGCCCGAGCAAGTGATCGCGGATCTGAAAGCGTCTGCCTTGCGTGGTCGTGGCGGTGCGGGTTTCCCGACTGGGCTGAAGTGGAGCTTCATGCCACGTGCGTTCCCGGGGCAAAAATACCTAGTCTGTAATTCCGACGAGGGTGAGCCAGGTACTTTCAAAGATCGCGATATTCTGCGTTACAACCCGCACAGTGTGATTGAAGGTATGGCCATCGGTGCATATGCCATGGGCATCTCAGTGGGTTACAACTATATCCACGGTGAAGTGTGGGATGTCTACGAGCGTTTTGAAGAGGCGCTGGAAGAGGCGCGCGCTGCCGGATTCCTTGGCGACAAAATTCTCGGTACGGATTTTTCATTCCAGCTACACGCTTTCCACGGCTATGGTGCCTACATCTGCGGTGAAGAAACCGCGTTGCTCGAATCAATCGAGGGCAAGAAGGGTCAGCCACGCTTCAAGCCACCATTCCCTGCCAGCTTTGGTTTGTACGGCAAGCCCACTACCATTAACAACACCGAGACCTTCGCCTCGGTACCGTTCATTATGAACGTTGGCCCCGAAGCGTATCTTGCGCTCGGCAAGCCGAACAATGGTGGCACCAAGATTTTTTCTGTTTCCGGTGATGTCGCGCGCCCGGGCAACTACGAAGTGCCGCTTGGCACACCGTTCGCAAAGTTACTTGAGCTGGCCGGTGGCATGCGCGATGGCAAAAAGATCAAGGGCGTCATTCCAGGCGGTTCATCGATGCCGGTGATTCGCGGTGATCTGATGATGCAAACCGATATGGACTATGACTCGATCGCGAAAGCGGGCTCCATGCTGGGCTCGGGCGCGGTGATCGTCATGAACGAAGAGCGTTGCATGGTGAAGTCACTGCTGCGGCTCTCGTACTTTTATTACGAAGAATCCTGTGGTCAATGCACACCGTGCCGTGAAGGTACGGGCTGGCTGTATCGCATGGTGCATCGTATCGAGCACGGAGAAGGGCGTCCGGATGATCTCGACACTTTGCTCTCCGTGTGTGATGGCATTCAAGGCCGCACGATTTGTGCATTGGGCGATGCAGCAGCGATGCCAGTGCGCGCCATGATCAAGAATTTTACGGATGAATTTGCGTATCACATCGAGCACAAGCGTTGCATGGTGCCCGCTTATGTCTGACCGGAACGATCATGCTTGAGATTGAAATAGACGGTAAGAAGGTCGAGGTGCCCGAGGGCAGCATGGTGATGGATGCTGCCAATCGGATCGGTACCTATATCCCGCATTTTTGCTATCACAAGAAATTGTCGATTGCGGCCAACTGTCGCATGTGCCTGGTCGAAGTCGAGAAAGCGCCCAAGGCGCTGCCCGCCTGTGCGACGCCGGTGACTCAGGGCATGGTGGTACGCACCCACAGCGAGAAAGCGGTACAGGCGCAAAAAGATGTGATGCAGTTCTTGCTGATCAACCATCCGCTTGATTGCCCGATCTGTGATCAAGGTGGCGAGTGTCAGTTGCAGGATTTGGCGGTGGGCTATGGTCCCTCATCATCACGCTATCACGAAGAAAAGCGAGTGGTTCATGCCAAGGAAGCGGGTCCGCTGATCTCGATGAAAGAGATGAGCCGCTGCATCCACTGCACCCGTTGTGTGCGTTTCGGGCAAGAGGTTGCAGGCGTGATGGAATTCGGCATGATCGGCCGTGGCGAGCACTCCGAGATCAGCAGCTTTGTGAACGGCGCAGTGAGCTCCGAGCTATCCGGCAACATGATTGATTTGTGCCCGGTTGGTGCGCTGACCTCCAAACCTTTCCGTTACAGCGCGCGTACATGGGAGCTATCGCGACGTAAGTCGGTCAGCCCACACGATAGTCTGGGCTCGAACCTGATTGTGCAGGTCAAGGGCAACAAGGTAATGCGTGTGCTGCCGCTGGAAAATGAAGCGGTGAATGAGTGCTGGCTGTCCGATCGTGATCGCTTCGCCTACGAGGGACTGAATAGCGAAGAGCGTTTGACCACCCCGATGATCAAGCAGGGTGGCGAGTGGAAATCGGTCGACTGGCAAACTGCGCTCGAATACGTGGCCCATGGACTTCGAAACATTCGCCATGAGCACGGTGCAAATGCAATCGCTTCGGTCGCTGCGCCTTATGCCACGCTCGAAGAGATGACGCTGCTAGCCAAGCTCACGCGCGGCCTTGGCTCCGAGCAGATCGATTTCCGTTTGCGTCAGAGCGCAGCGATTTCCGATCCAGCATTTACGCCGTGGTTAGGTCTGCCGATTGCTGAAGTCGCGAACCTGAGGCAGGTATTCGTGATCGGCTCGCACCTGCGTAAAGACCATCCACTACTGACCGCCAAGTTACGCGCAGCGGTTCAGCGTGGCGGCGCCAAGCTATCCCTGTTGAATGCCAACGAGGGTATGCCGCTCATGGCGGTCGCGAATCATTTGATTGCAGCGCCCTCTGACTGGCTTGCTCAGTTAGCCGAGGTAGCGGTGGCCGTCGCAAAGGCAAAGAACATCGCTGCGCCGGCCGAGTTCGCAAACACGAAGCCGTCAGACACCGCGGTGTCGATTGCTAACAGTCTGTTATCAGGTGAGCCACGCGCAGTGCTATTGGGTAACGCTGCTGTACACCATCCACACACTGCCCAATTGCACGCCCTTGCACAATGGATCGCACAACACACTGATGCGAAATTCGGCTACCTGACTGAAGCTGCAAATACCATCGGCGGCTACCTCGCGAATGCCTTGCCAGCAGACCGATCAGTTGCGCAAAGTTTCTTTGAACAGCCGAAGAAAGCCTACTTGGTACTGCATGCAGAGCCAGAGTTGGATTGTGCTAATCCGCAGCAGGCGCGCGCCGCCCTCGATCAGGCTGAGATGGTGGTGCTCATGTCGCCGTTCAAGCACGGTACGGATTACGCAGATGTACTGTTGCCGATTTCACCTTTCTCGGAAACCTCGGGCACCTTCGTTAATGCCGAGGGACGGGCGCAAGGCTTCAACGGCAGCACACGCCCGCTCGGGGAAACACGCCCGGGCTGGAAGGTTCTGCGGGTGCTGGGCAATCTGCTTTCGCTAGACGGCTTTAACTACGAAGCCTCGGAAGAGATTCGTGCTGAGGTTCTGGGTTCACGTACGACGGAGGGTCTTGATCTCTCATCGCGTCTGAACAATCTTTGCAAGTTGTCGCTGCCGACACCGAGTGCAGCGAGTACTTCGCTGGAGCGCGTAGCGGATGTGCCGCTGTATTTCACTGACGGTATTGTGCGCCGTGCTGAGTCGTTACAGCAAACAAGCGATGCGCGGCCGCCGCGTGCGATGCTCTCTGCTAGTTTGGCGCAAGCCATCGGTGTCGTCGATGGTGCCAGCGTGCGTGTCAAGCAGGGCAGTGGTAGCGTGGTGCTGCCCTGTGCCATTGATCCGACCCAGCCGGCGAATGTCGTACGTATTGCAGCGGGTCATGCCTCGACCGCGGCACTGGGTCCGATGTTTGGCGCCATCGTGGTGGAGAAAGCCTGATGGATCTGCTCAGCCAACTGACGACAACCGGCGAGAGCATGCTCGGGCCATGGTGGCCAATCGCTTGGAACCTGATAAAGATCGTTGCGATCGTGTTGCCGCTGATGGGTTGCGTAGCCTACCTGACGCTGTGGGAGCGCAAAATGATTGGCTGGATGCACGTGCGGCTTGGGCCAAACCGTGTCGGGCCAGCCGGCTTGCTGCAGCCGATCGCTGATGCACTCAAGCTGCTACTGAAAGAGATCGTCGTACCCGCCAAGGCGAACAAGGGCTTGTTCGTGTTGGCGCCAGTGATGACCATCATGCCAGCACTGGCCGCTTGGGCGGTCGTGCCGTTTGGCCCAGACAAAGCGCTCGCCAATATCAATGCTGGGCTGTTGTTTTTAATGGCGATCACTTCGCTTGAAGTCTATGGCGTGATCGTGGCCGGATGGGCCTCGAATTCAAAATATGCCTTCCTCGGTGCAATGCGCGCCTCGGCCCAGATGGTGTCCTACGAGATTGCGATGGGCTTCGTACTGGTGATCGTGCTGATGGTATCTGGCAGCCTGAATCTGTCAGAAATCGTCGGCGGGCAGCTCAAAGGCGCAGGCGCCAACATGGGACTGAATTTCTTGTCCTGGAACTGGCTGCCGCTGTTGCCGATGTTTGGTGTCTACATCATCTCTGGCATTGCAGAAACCTCTCGTCATCCATTCGATGTGGTCGAAGGTGAATCCGAGATTGTTGCGGGCCATATGGTTGAATACTCGGGCATGTCATTTGCGATGTTCTTCCTCGCCGAATACGCCAACATGATTCTGATCTCCATGTTGGCGACGCTGATGTTCCTCGGTGGTTGGGGTTCACCGCTGGCGATTCTCGATTTCATCCCGGGCTGGATCTGGCTCGGCATTAAGACCTTCCTGGTTGTTTCGATCTTCATCTGGGTACGCGCATCCTTCCCGCGCTATCGCTATGACCAGATCATGCGACTAGGTTGGAAAATATTCATCCCGCTGACAGTTGTTTATCTAGTGATTGTGGCGGTCTGGATGCAGACCTCCTGGAATATTTGGAAGTAAGAGGGCAGAGCCATGGAAGCGATCAAAGATTTCCTCGGTAGCCTGATGCTGCGTGAGTTGTTCAAGGGGATGGCCCTGACCGGTCGTTACATGTTCTCGCGCAAAATCACGGTGCAATTCCCGGAAGAGAAAACGCCGATGTCGCCCCGGTTCCGTGGGCTGCATGCGCTACGCCGCTACCCGAATGGTGAAGAGCGATGCATTGCCTGCAAGCTGTGCGAGGCGGTATGCCCAGCGTTGGCGATCAGTATCGAGTCAGAGCAGCGCGACGACGGCACACGCCGCACCACACGCTACGACATTGATCTCACCAAATGCATTTTCTGCGGCTTCTGCGAAGAATCCTGCCCAGTCGACTCGATCGTTGAGACCCACATACTTGAGTACCACGGCGAGAAGCGCGGCGATCTGTACTACACCAAGAACATGCTGCTTGCGATCGGCGACCGCTACGAAGCCGAGATCGCAGCTAACCGAGCCGCCGACGCGCGCTACCGCTAAGCTCATGATGAATGCCACCACCTTGCTCTTCTACGCGTTTGCAACGCTGCTGGTATTTGCAGCTTTGCGCGTAGTGACCGACCGCAACCCGGTTCATGCAGCGCTCTATCTGATCCTGTCATTCTTCTCAGCGTCTGCGATCTGGATGCTGCTGAAAGCAGAGTTTCTCGCGATCGTATTGGTGCTGGTCTATGTCGGTGCGGTGATGGTGCTGTTCCTGTTCGTGGTGATGATGCTGGACATCGACATGGCCAAACTGCGTGCCGGTATCTGGGGACATTTGCCGTTTGCGGTGACGATTGGCGGCGTGATCGCGCTAGAGATGGCTGCCGTGTTGGTCAATGCCTTCATCAGTCAGCCCGAGGTAGCCGCCGGTAACATCGGCGACACCAAGGCGCTCGGCAAGATCATCTACACCCATTATCTCTACCCATTCGAAATTGCCTCGATCATTTTGCTGGCGGCGATGGTGGCTGCGGTCGCGCTGACACTGCGTCGTCGCAAAGACAGAAAATATTTTGATCCCGGTCTTGCGGTTAAAACCCGCCGCAGTGATCGGATTCGTATCGTCAGCATGGCGTCCGAGTCCAACCGCACAACGACCGCGGATGCCGCAGCGGCCGAGAAAAGCTGAGTCGACCATGAGCCTGACACTTGCACACTTTCTTACCCTCGGCGCGATTCTGTTCGCGATTTCAGTAGTCGGTATTTTTCTGAACCGCCGCAACGTCATCATCTTGCTGATGGCGATTGAGTTGATGCTGCTGTCGGTGAACATGAATTTCATCGCCTTTTCGCATTATCTGGGCGATGCGGCCGGACAGATTTTTGTGTTCTTTATTCTCACCGTCGCAGCAGCAGAATCCGCGATTGGTTTAGCGATCTTGGTGGTCTTGTTCCGTAACCTGAACACCATCAATGTGGAAGAACTCGATCGGCTGAAGGGCTGATCCGAACAACACCAGACAAGGTTCACATGGCAGCACAACTCAACCCTGATCTATTGCTTGCTGTTCCGCTCGCGCCGCTGGCGGGCTCGGCAATTGCGGGTCTGTTCGGCACCCGTTTCTTTGGCAACCTGATCGGCCGTACTGCTTCGCACACCGTGACGATCCTCGGTGTGCTCATCGCATTCCTGATCTCGGCGCAAACGCTGAGCTTGGTGATGGATGGCGCGCACTATAACGGCACCGTGTACACCTGGATGACGCTCGGCGACTTGAAATTCGAGATCGGTTTTCTGGTCGATAGCCTGACTGCCATGATGATGTGCGTGGTGACCTTCGTCTCGCTGATGGTGCACATCTACACCATCGGCTATATGCATGACGACGAAGGCTACAACCGCTTTTTCTCGTACATTTCGCTGTTCACTTTCGCAATGCTCATGCTGGTGATGAGCAACAACTTTCTGCAACTCTTCTTTGGCTGGGAAGCGGTTGGTTTGGTCTCGTACTTGCTGATTGGATTCTGGTTCCAGCGTCCAACTGCCATCTTCGCCAACATGAAAGCATTTTTGGTGAACCGGGTGGGTGACTTTGGTTTCATTCTGGGTATCGGACTGCTGCTCGCGTATGCCGGATCGATGAGTTACACAGAAGTGTTCGCCAAGCGCGAGGCGATTGCTGCGCTGACCCTGCCCGGTACCCAATGGTCGTTGATGACCGTGGCCTGTATCTGCCTGTTCATCGGTGCGATGGGTAAATCAGCACAATTCCCGCTGCATGTGTGGCTGCCGGATTCCATGGAGGGGCCGACACCGATCTCCGCGCTGATTCATGCGGCGACGATGGTGACAGCAGGTATCTTCATGGTGGCTCGTATGTCGCCACTGTTCGAGCTGTCGGAAACCGCTTTGTCGTTCGTGCTGGTGATCGGTGCGATCACTGCGCTGTTTATGGGCTTCCTTGGCATCATTCAAAACGATATCAAGCGTGTGGTCGCCTACTCCACCCTATCGCAGCTCGGCTACATGACAGTAGCGCTTGGCGCATCTGCCTATTCGGTGGCGGTATTCCATCTAATGACCCATGCGTTCTTCAAGGCCTTGCTCTTTCTTGGCGCGGGCGCAGTGATCATCGGCATGCACCATGATCAGGATATTCGCAATATGGGCGGATTATCAAAATACATGCCGGTTACCTGGATCACCAGTCTGCTTGGTTCGTTGGCCTTGATTGGTACGCCATTCTTCTCTGGCTTTTATTCCAAGGACTCAATCATCGAGGCAGTGCACGCAACGCATATTCCTGGCGCTGGCTTTGCCCTGTTCGCGGTACTTGCCGGCGTGTTTGTGACGGCGTTCTATTCATTCCGTATGTACTTTCTGGTGTTTCATGGCGAAGAGCGCTTTGGTAAGCAGCCGACTGACAATCATGATCACCATGAAGAGCACCATGGTTTAGCGCCGGGCGAGAAGCCGCATGAGGCACCTTGGGTAGTGACCCTGCCGCTGGTGTTGCTCGCGATACCTTCGGTCTTCATTGGCTTCATCACGATCGGCCCTATGTTGTTTGGCGACTTCTTCAAGGGCGTCATTTTTGTCAGTGCCGAGCACCATGCGATGAGCGAGCTGGCCAAGGCGTTTCATGGGCCTGCCGAGATGGCGGTTCATGCACTCACCACTGCGCCGTTTTGGTTGGCGGTGGCTGGGGTGGCCAGTGCCTATTACTGCTACATGATCAACCCGCGCGTACCCGCCTGGTTCTACGACACTTTCAAGAGTCTGCATACGCTGCTGGATAACAAGTACTACATGGACAAGATCAACGAATGGGTGTTTGCCGCTGGTGCGCGTGGTCTCGGACGCGGTTTATCCAAAGTCGGCGATCAAACTCTCATCGATGGCCTGCTAGTCAATGGTAGCGCGCATGCGGTTGGCTGGTTCGCCAGTATCACTCGAACACTGCAGACCGGTTATATCTACCACTATGCCTTCACCATGATCCTTGCGGTAGCCATTTACCTTGGCTACTTACTGATGGCCGCTTGATTTTGCTACGCATCGACGATCGCCAAGCACTCCGACCAGAGCACAACACATGACGCAACCGATGACACCTTTCCTCAGCCTCGCGATCTGGGTACCGATCGTGTTCGGTGTATTGGTCCTGATGAAGGGCGGCGAGCACCGTGCGCCGCAAGCTCGTCTGCTTGCACTGATCGGATCATTGGTGAGTTTCATGATCACGCTGCCAATCGTGCTCGGCTTCAATCCGGCGGCACACGGCATGCAGTTTGTCGAAAAGTCGGCTTGGATTCCGCGCTTCAATGTGTACTATCACCTAGGGATTGATGGTCTCTCTCTGTGGTTCATTCCACTGACGGCTTTCATCACTGTATTGGTGGTGATCGCCGGGTGGGAAGTCATCGAGAAACGTGTTGCGCAGTACTTCGGTGCCTTCCTGATTCTGTCTGGCGCGATGATCGGTGTGTTCTGCGCGGTCGATGCGCTGCTGTTCTTCGTGTTTTTCGAGGCCACACTGATCCCGATGTTTATCATCATCGGTGTCTGGGGTGGTCCGCGTCGGGTCTACGCAGCGCTGAAGTTTTTCCTGTACACCTTCCTCGGCTCGCTGATGATGTTAGTCGCGCTGATCTGGTTGTACTTCCAATCCAACAGTTTCGACATCCTCACTTGGCATAAGCTGCCGATCGCACTAGAGGCGCAGATCTGGGTGTTCCTTGCTTTCCTGCTGGCTTTCGCGGTCAAGGTGCCGATGTGGCCGGTGCACACCTGGTTGCCGGATGCTCACGTCGAGGCGCCCACCGGGGGCTCTGCAGTTCTGGCTGCGATCATGCTGAAGCTGGGTGGCTATGGCTTCCTACGATTCTCTTTGCCGATCACGCCGGATGCCAGCCAAGCCTTGTCAGGTGTAATGATCACCTTGTCGCTGATCGCGGTGATTTATATCGGTTTGGTCGCGCTGGTGCAGTCGGACATGAAGAAGCTAGTAGCCTATTCATCGATCGCGCATATGGGCTTCGTTACTCTCGGATTCTTTGTGTTCAGTGAAATCGCGGTGCAGGGTGCGCTGATGCAGATGATCTCGCATGGTTTCGTGTCTGGCGCGATGTTCCTTTGTATTGGTGTGCTGTATGACCGGATGCACTCGCGCCAAATTGCCGACTACGGCGGTGTGATTAACACCATGCCGCGCTTTGCTGCGCTGTTCGTACTGTTCTCGTTAGCTAACGCTGGTTTGCCGGGTACCTCGGGTTTCATTGGTGAATTCATGGTCATCCTCGGCGCAGTGGAATACAACTTCGCTATTGGCCTGCTGGCGGCGACAGCCCTGATATTGGGTGCGGCTTACTCATTGTGGCTGGTCAAGCGCGTGGTTTTCGGTGAAGTTGCGAACGAGAACGTCGCTACCCTACAAGATTTATCGATGCGCGAGTTTCTGATTCTGGGTGTGCTTGCCATCGCCACGCTGTGGATGGGCGTCTATCCCGCGCCATTTACTGACCTTACTCAGACCTCGGTGGTCGATCTGCTGCGGCATATCGCCGTCAGTAAGATCCCGCAATAAGTCAGGAAATCAATATGACCGAGCTGAACTACGAATTGGCGAGTGCAGAAATCTTTCTTGCGGTTGCGACCATGGTCGTGATGGTGGCAGGATTATTTGCAGACGAAGAGAAAACACCCCTCAGCCATCGGCTGTCTTTACTGGTGATTGCTGCTACTGCGGTACTTACGATAAGTGACTTCGCGATGCCGAGCTCACGCTATGCGTTCGACCACAGCTATGTGCTCGACCCGATGGCCAGTCTCCTGAAATTCAGCGCAGCGATTGCGACCTTCCTCACGCTGGTTTATGCACGCACTTATTCCAACCAACGCGGCATGTTGGGTGGCAATCTTTCTGGTGAATTTTATGTGTTGGCCTTGCTGACCTTGCTTGGTCAGATGATCATGATCTCGGGGAGCAGCTTCCTCGTCATCTACCTCGGCCTTGAGTTGATGTCGCTATCTTTGTACGCGCTGGTTGCGCTACGCCGAGATCATGCGATTTCAACTGAGGCCTCGATGAAATACTTCGTGCTGGGCGCGCTTGCCTCGGGCTTCATGTTGTACGGCATCTCCATGATCTATGGTGCCACCGGCTCACTGGTGCTGAGTAAGATTGCCGAAGTACTGGCTAGTGGTAGTGCCAACAAGACTGTGCTTGCGCTGGGCTTGGTGTTTTTAGTATCCGGCCTTGCCTTCAAGCTGTCGGCTGCGCCATTCCACATGTGGGCGCCGGATGTTTACCACGGCGCGCCAACCTCTGTCACGCTATTGATTGGCGGCGCTCCCAAGCTGGCCGCCTTTGCCGTGATCATCCGAATTTTGGTCGAGGGGCTAGGGGCCCTGGCTGCAGAGTGGCAGCAAATGATGATCGTGATGGCTGTTGTATCGCTTGTCGTTGGTAACATCACTGCAATCGCCCAGACCAACATCAAGCGTATGCTGGCGTATTCCACCATTTCGCAAATGGGATTTCTGCTGCTTGGATTGTTATCAGGCGTGTTCAACGGCAGTGACGCAGCATCAGCCGCCAATGCCTATAGCTCGGCGATGTTTTATGTGATCACCTATGTGCTCACTACGGTAGGCAGCTTTGCAGTGATCTTATTCCTGTCGCGCAGTGGTTTCGAAGCAGATAATCTCGACGACTTCAAAGGCTTGAACCAGCGTAGCCCATGGTTTGCCGCAATCATGATGGTGCTGCTGCTATCGCTTGCCGGTGTGCCGCCGATGGTCGGTTTCTATGCAAAGCTTGCTGTGTTGCAGGCTGCTTTGGCAGCGGGGCACCTTGGGCTGGTGGTCTTTGCTGTACTCGCGTCGCTAGTCAGCGCCTATTACTACTTGCGTGTCGTCAAGCTGATGTACTTCGATGAACCCGAGGATACCGAGACCATCGAAGCCAGCGGTAGCTTGCGCCTTGCACTCTCGCTGAACGGTGTTGCGGTAGTGCTGCTTGGCGTGTTGCCGGGGCCATTGATGGCGGCTTGCGTCTACGCCATGACGCAAGCGCTCGCCTCCTGATCCCGGAACCCCATTGAATTCCGCTACCGCTAGCTGGATGGTCATCGCGCTGATGGCATTTTGCGCGAACTTTCCTTACTTCACCGAATCCCTGTTCGGTTTCTATCGCCTGAAACAAGCGCCCAAGTCGGCGTTGATTCGCATAGTCGAGCTAGTCATTCTGTATTTTTTGATGCTTGGCGTCGCCTATGCGATCGAGTCTGTGATCGGTAACGCCTTTCCTCAAGGCTGGCAGTTCTACGCCGTCACCGTCTGTCTCTATCTCGTGCTTGGATTTCCTGGCTTCGTGCATCGCTATTTGCGCCGCCGCGCCGCCTGATGGGTGTGTCGGTGGTAGCCTTGAAGCAATGATCTCGCAGTCGATCTGCTAACGGATACTGAGTCCCACCACATGGACGATCACCTCAAGGAAACACTGGTAAGCGGCGAGGTCGTTTACGAAGGTAGCTTCTTGAAAGTACGTCGCGATCGGGTACGTCTGCCCGATGGGTCAGAAACTGCGCGAGAGTATTTTCGTCACCCCGGCGCAGTCGTCATCATCCCATTACTGGAAGATGGCAAGGTACTACTCGAGCGCCAGTATCGTTATCCGAATGACCGTGTCTTTATCGAGCTACCCGCTGGTAAGCTTGAATATGGCGAAGATCCCTTGCTGTGCGCACAGCGCGAGTTGCGCGAAGAAACTGGTTACAGCGCGTCCGACTGGCAATTCGTTTGTACCATCCACAATGCCATTGCCTACTCCGATGAGCATCTCGATATCTATCTTGCGCGTGGGCTAACCGCTGGTGAGCAGCAACTCGATCCTGGTGAATTCCTTGATTTGATCAGTGTCTCACCTGAGGAGTTAATGGCATGGGTTCGACAAGGTCGAATCACAGATGTGAAAACACTCATTGGCGCCTTCTGGTTAGACAAGTTATTGCGCGGTGAATGGTAGTGTATGAATAGCTCGCGTATCGTTCAGCCCAACACTGAAGAGCATACGCTGCTGATCGAGGGGATGACCTGTGCGGCTTGTGTCACGCGCCTCGAGCGAGTGCTGCATAAAATTCCCGGGGTGATTGACGCCTCGGTCAACCTTGCTACCGATAAAGCCCGTATCCATTCCTCCGGTGTGCCAGTATCGGAGTTGATTAAAGCGGTACAAAAAGCGGGTTACGACGCCCACATCGATACCGCGACTCTGGTGCAGGTGCACCAATCATCTGCTGCAGCATCGCGCTACCCAGCACTGCCTTTAGCCACTGCGCGCACGCTTCACTCGCTGGCTCAGTTGCCCCCCGCAGACTCGCTATGGCCCGTCGTTTTATCCGCCGTGCTTACCTTGCCATTCTTGTTGTCCATGACCGGCATGCTGTTCGGAGGCGACCTGACGCTGCCGGGTTGGATGCAATGGTTGCTGGCAAGCCCCATCCAGTTTTGGCTTGGAGGTCGTTTTTATCGCGCAGGTTGGCGTGCCCTAAGAGCGGGTAGTGGCAACATGGATCTGCTAGTGGCCATCGGTACCAGCGCCGCTTATGGCTTATCGGTTTACTTGATGCTGACACATGAAGCCCATGTACATTTGTATTTTGAATCTTCGGCAGTGGTCATCACGCTGGTACTGCTCGGTAAGTGGCTAGAGGCCAGAGCAAAGCAGCAGACTGTCGCAGCGCTCCATGCGCTCGCTGGTCTTCGAGTAAGTAAGGCTATTGTCCGGCGTGATGGAATTGACCTGAGCGTACAGATCGAAACCGTTGCGTTAGGCGACATCGTGGTGATACGGCCCGGCGATCGGGTACCGACCGATGGCTTGATCATCGAAGGTCAGAGTCATCTTGATGAATCGCTACTGACGGGCGAGAGTTTGCCCGTATCCAAACAGGTTGGCGATCATTTAACAGGTGGTGCCATTAACCAAGAAGGTGTCTTGATCATGCGGGTGACCGCAATCGGTGCCGATACCATGCTGTCGCGCATCATCCGCAGCGTTGAAGACGCACAAGCGGCGAAGGCGCCGATACAGAGACTCGTCGACAAGGTCAGCGGTGTGTTTGTGCCGGTGGTGCTCCTGATCTCTATCGCTACGCTCATGTATTGGGGCCTCATCAGTGGTGACTGGCAGCAAGCACTGCTGAACGCAGTTGCAGTACAGGTGATTGCATGTCCGTGCGCACTGGGTCTCGCAACGCCGACAGCCATCATGGCGGGTACTGGTGTGGCAGCCCGTCACGGCATCCTGATCAAGGATGCAGAAGCACTTGAGATCGCCCACGGTATCAAATTAGTCGTTTTCGACAAGACCGGCACACTGACCGAAGGCAAGCCCGCCGTAGTCGCCCTTGAAGGCCTGTCGATGCCTGTACAGCGAGTGCTGCAACTTGCTCAGGCCGTACAGCAGCACAGTGATCATCCACTGGCGAAGGCGGTGATGCATCATATGGCTACAGAAGCGCTGTTACCACTGCCGGCATCGAATGAAAAAGCCTTGGCAGGGTGGGGAGTACAAGCCGAGGTAGAAGGGCAGACAGTTTATCTTGGCAATTCGCGCCTAATGAATGAATTAGCAGTCGATTTGGAGAAGGGCCTACCGTTCGCGGCTGAACAAGAGAGTGCCGGACGCACGGTATCTTGGCTTGCGGTGCGCGATGCATCGGGTATACAGGTAGCCGGCTTGTTGGCGTTCGGCGATACCGTCAAGGCCAGAGCGCGACCTGCTATCGAAAAACTCGACGCACTTGGCATACGCTCAATCATGATCACTGGCGACAATGAAGGAGCGGCGCGGGCAGTCGCTCAGGCGATCGGCATCAGCGAGTTTCATGCTCAAGTTTTGCCACATGACAAGGCCGCGCTGATTGAGGGCCTGAAAGAAATTCACGGAACAGTCGCGATGGTCGGCGATGGGATCAATGACGCACCAGCGCTTGCCGCGGCAGATATCGGTATTGCGATGGCGTCTGGCACCGATGTCGCGATGTATACCGCAGGCATCACGCTGATGCGTAGTGATCCTGCATTGGTAGCTGATGCCATTAGTCTATCGCGCCGCACTTACACGAAGATCCGCCAGAATCTGTTCTGGGCTTTCATCTACAACTTAATCGGTATACCGCTTGCTGCATTTGGTCTGTTGAATCCAGTGATTGCTGGTAGTGCGATGGCGTTCAGTTCGGTTAGTGTCGTGATGAACGCACTACTGCTCAGGCGCTGGAAGCAAGGGGCATAACCTGCAACAGTAGTGTGCGATAGTCGCCCTATTGTGTTGAATGTAAAGCCCGTGTGCTTGACTCTGTCGTTTGGAGGAACTTCCGGATTGCGGGGTAACTACTTGTTCTCTTCATTTTGCGAGGACAAGATCATGAAGCGCTCCATAGAACCAAACATCGCCGATAGAAATGCCGTATTAACTAGCAGCGAAGAGGCTGACGTCCTACCGAATGGTCAGGACAGTAGTCCTCCAGCAACAGCTCATTCGGGTTCTGCGGCACCTAAGATGGTGGGCGGGTCTCCGGAAGGCCGACAGACA
>JAIXQK010000042.1 GCA_027485795.1 Oxalobacteraceae bacterium | reverse complement strand
GCCAGCACCATCAAGGCCCGCGTTACGGGCTCTACGGGTGCGCCCGAGGACGCCACGCTGACGCAGGTGCTCGATCTGGTCGGGTCTGCCGCGCAGGGCGACATCCTCTATCGTGGTGCGTCTACGTGGACCCGCTTGGGCGCGGGAACTAACGGGCACTACCTCAAGACGCAGGGCACGGGTGCCAACCCAACGTGGGCTGCGGTGACTGCCTCTGGTGGTGGTTCGACGAACGTCTGGATTCCCGCCTCGGCGTGGATTCCCCGCACCACCACGGGCGCAGGAATCGACTCCCGCGAGCAGACCACCAACCGGATCAACACGGACGAGTTGCTGTTCGACGCTGGTACGGACGAGTTCGCGCAGGCGATGATCGTGATGCCCAACAATTGGAACGCTGGGACCGTGACGGCCAAGTTCCATTGGACTGCCTCCACGGGTTCTGGCGATGTGGTGTGGGGCTTGCAGGGTCGGGCTTATGCCAACGACGACGCGCTCGATCAGGCGATGGGCACGGCGCAGACGGCCACCGACACCCTGACGGCCACGAACGACGTGGACATTTCCCCGGCAACCTCCGCCATCACCCTTGGGGGCACGGCGGCTTCCGGCAACCCGGTCATCTTCCAAGTCTACCGGGATGCAGATGCGGCGGGGGACACCCTTGGCGCGGATGCCCGCCTGCTGGGCGTGGAGATCAGCTACACCTCGACCTAATGAGAGCGCGGCATAGGCATCTTAATCCCGGCAATGCCGGGGCTTCGGCGGCCTACGATTCCCGATTCGGCTTTTCCGTTGCTGATGGGACCGCCATCTCAACTTGGGAAGACCGCACCTCAAATAATAACGACGCTAGTCAGGCAACGGCAGCAAATCAGCCGACCTACGAGACTAATGAGGTTAATGGTCAACCTGCCATTAAGTTCGATGGATCAAACGACCGGATGACGTTTGCAAGGTTTGATTCCGCGGAAGCGTGGACAATGGCAGTAGTTTACAGAACGACAGGCAGCGCAACTTATCAAGGCGTTATTGTAGTGCGACAATCCAGCACCAATTTTGACCGAATGACTTTGCTGATTAACAACAACACCGACTATGGACCGCTTCTTGTCGGCTCGAATATTAACGGAACAAATTGCGGTAAAGGCGGAGGGGTAAGAGAGGGGGTGTGGAGAATTGTTTTTGCAGAATGGGTAGGGGGCGGAACAAACGGATCAACCTTTTACCGAGCTTACGACGACGGTTCCGAAATTACATTGAGCAACACATCTGTTGGGGCAATTAACGCCAATCTGGATTCCGTAATTGGCGCCACAACAAGTACGTCGGCTTACAATAATTTCTGGAACGGTTTTATGGCGAGCGTATCGTTTGGATTTGTGCGGCCAAACGCGTCATTGCGGAAACGGCTTACGCACGCCGGGGGATACTCCTTCAAAATCGCCTGCTCTTAACTTATGCCCACCTATCTCGTCCTCGCCTGCCAGCTCCGCACCGAAACCGACCCGCAGACCATCGCCAACCTTGAACGCAAGGGGTGGGTAGAGACCCCGCCGCCGTCCTACGATCCCGCTACGCAGCAGGCGCCGGTCTGGGAGAACTGCGGCTGGGTGGTGAAGCCAATCCCGCCCCCGCAGCCCTACCGCGTGTCGAAAGACACCATTGTGTCGAGGGTGCTGGCTGCTGGAAAGCTCAACGACCTCATCACCCTGACCAACGGCTTGCCGGAGGATGAGGCGTACCTGTGGAACAACTTTGCTTGGTTCTGGAACACCAACCCGACCATCATTGGGATGTGCCAGCAGCTTGGCCTCGACCCTGCGGTCATCCTCGCGCCCGACCCCTATCTTACGTGATTGAGCTAGCCTCCCTCATCGTAGCCCTAGGAAAGGCCATTCCTTTCATTTCTAGGCTACTTACCGAGGTGGAGCGTATCAGGGTAGCCCAGACCCACAATGCCATCGATAAAGCCATTGCAGAGGCCCGCAAAGGGCCTTCTGTGTGCCCTAGCTCTTCTTGCCCTCTCCGGGTGCTACACGACGGGGCAGGTGGACAGGTTCCTGAAGCACCCAGAGTTTAAGGCGGCGGCTCAGTTTGCCCCCAACTTCACCTCGGAAGTCCTTCACGCTTTGGCAGAAGCGGAGAAAAAGTCGTGGTAGGATAGGCCAGATGCTCCAAGCCAAGGACTACATCGTTGCCGGGACCCCTGCTGTGGCGTCCATTACCCTAGGGCAGGTCAACCAGATTGCTGGCTTGGTGGCTACCCTTCTTGGAATTGCATACCTACTCTGGAAATGGCGGAGGGAGGCCAAGTGAAGAAGGCAGATATGCCCTGCAACCAGCCGATGAAGAGCTGGAGGCCGGGGAAGAAGAAGGTGGTGAAGGCTTGTGCGAATGGACAGGAGAGGATCGTCCATTTCGGTGATAGTTCGATGAAGGACTACACCCAGCACCGCTCCAAGGAGCGTCGTAAGTCCTATTGCGCTAGGTCTGGCGGCATCAAAGGCGGGGAGGGAAAGCTCTCTGCCAACTACTGGGCGCGTAAGGTACTCTGGTCCTGTTAATCCTATGAGCAAATCCGGCGAAAAGTACAAGACGAAGGCGCAGATGATGCGCCACGAAAAGGGCGAGTCGAAGAAGGAGCGTATGATGGAATACGGTTCGATGAAGATGAAGAACCACGGGACTTCCCGTAAGAAGTGCTCCTAAAGGTCTAGCCGCACCACTCCTAGGTTGTTCTTAAACTGACCATCCTTGGCGTAAAAATGGTCCAAGGAGTGGCAGTTTGGGCACAGGACCTGAAGGTTGGATATGTGGTTGTTCTTGGTATTCCGGTCGATGTGATGCAATTCCAAGATTCCCACCTCTTTATCCCAGCCGCATTTTGAGCACGCCTTTGTGTCCTGCATAAGCAGGGCCTTAGCGTGTTTGTAGTTTGAGAAGATTCCCTGTTTTTTGTGGTTTTGCGACTTCACTACACTCCAGCACCCGCGAGAGCAGTACGTCGCATTGTCTTTGCTTCTAGGAACAAATGGCTTTTGGCACCCTATGCACTCGCGCTCTGCAAATGGTAGGCTGCGCCTTGCTTCATTCAGGCACTTTCGACTACAAAACTTGGCATCTACCCTAGACCCTTCGCAAGAAAACGAGGTAGCACAGGTTTGGCATACTACAATGCGTCTAGGTAAATGAACGCCTTTAGGCACAACACAATCCTATGCCACTAACTAAGAAGGGGAAGTCTGTTTTTTCAAAAATGCAGGAAAGCTACGGCAAGGAAAAGGCCCAGCGGGTGTTCTACGCGATGGCTAATTCCGGCAAGCTGAAGGGCGTCGATTTCAAGCGGAAGCGGCGGTAAGTGGTAGGATAGGTGTATGCCTGTCCTGTCCACAGTTGGTGCTGCCTCTTTGC
>JAIXQK010000121.1 GCA_027485795.1 Oxalobacteraceae bacterium | reverse complement strand
CTGGCCCCATCAGAAATACTTCGCCAGCCTGGCGCTAGAACGCCATCGTCTCGGCGGCGCTCGGCTGGTGCTGGCCGATCAGGTGGGCCTGGGCAAGACCATCCAGCTGGCGATGGCTGCGCTGTTGATGGGCCTGGAGGACCCGGAGGGGGGGGCGATCCTGGTGCTGGCGCCCAAGCCCCTGCTGCAGCAATGGCGCGATGAGCTGATGGAGCTCCTGCAGCTGCCATCGGCCTATTGGAACGGCCGCAGCTGGGTGGATGAAAATGATGTGGAGCACCCCTCAGAAGGGGTGACGTCGCTGAGCAAATGCCCGCGCCGCATCGGCCTGGTGTCGCAGGGCCTGATCGTGCGCGGGATGCCGCAGGCGATCCGCCAACTGCTGAACCAGCGCTACACCTGCGTGATCGTCGACGAGGCCCACCGGGCGAGGCGCCGCAACCGACCCAAGATGGACGCCGGCCAACCCGAGGTGGATGAGAAGGCAGAGCCCAACAAGCTGATGAGCTTTCTCTGCCAGATCGGCGACAAGACCAAGAGCATGCTGCTGGCCACTGCCACCCCGGTGCAGTTGCATCCGGTGGAGGCTTGGGATCTGCTCTCGATCCTCTCCAACGGCAACGAGGGCGTGCTGGGCGGCATCACCAAGACCAGCCGCTGGTTCAGTGCCTTTCGCAGCATCCAGGTCGCCACCGGCGAGCAAACCGTGCCTGCCGACGACGAGGTGGAGGGTTGGGAGTTCGTGCGCGACCCGCTGCCGGCATCCACGGAAGACCCGGCCATCGAAAAGATCCGGCGGCAACTGCGCGCTCCAGAGAAGAAGTGGCAGTTCACCCCTGAAACGCTCGACAAGCTCCCCAATGCCATTCGCCGCGTGCAGCTCAAGAACAAGCTGCTGCCGGAATACGGCGAGCGCTTCAACCCGCTGTTGCGCTGCATCGTGCGCCGCACCCGCAGCTACCTGGAGCAGGAGATCAACCCGGCCACCGGCAGCTACTACCTCCCCAAGGTGGAGGTGAAGCTCTTCGGGGAAGACAACAACGACGCCATCAACCTCGGTGGCTACCTCAAAGAGGCGTACGAGGAAGCCGAAAAATTCAGTGAGCTGCTGCAGAAGCGGATGCGCGGGGCTGGATTCTTCAAGACCCTGCTGCTGCGCCGCCTCGGCAGCTCCATGGAGGCTGGCCGCAACACCGTGGGCAAGCTGCTGAACATCTCGCCAGACACCGGCGACGACGAAGACGAGGACGATGCCGACGAAGACCTCTTCGGCAACGAGGGGCAGCCACAGGGCTACAGCGAGTTTCGCAATTTCTCCACTGACGAGATCACGTCACTGGAGCGCTGCCTGAACCTGCTCAAGCAAGGCGGCAACCGCGACCCCAAGCTCGAAGCCATCCTTGGCTACCTGCTCGGCACCAACCCCAATGCAACCGAGCGCTGGGTCGATCGGGGCTGCATCCTCTTCTCGCAGTACTACGACACGGTGCGCTGGGTTGGTGAGCAGCTGGCCAAACACCCTGATATTCCCAGCGATCTGACCATCGGCCTCTACGCCGGCAGCAACCGCTCCGGGTTCTGGCTGGGCGGCCGCTTCCAACGCTGCGACCGCACCCTGCTGAAAGACCGGGTGCGGAAAAGCGAGATCAAGCTGCTGCTTGGCACCGATGCCGCCTCCGAGGGCCTCAACCTGCAGCGCCTCGGCACCCTGATCAACATCGACCTTCCCTGGAACCCAACGCGCCTGGAGCAACGCAAGGGCCGCATCCAACGCATTGGCCAGGCCCGCAACCAGGTATGGATCGCCAACCTGCGCTACCGCGACTCCGTGGAAGACAAGGTTCACCGCGTGCTGGCCGAACGCCTGCAGGCCATCCACGAACTCTTCGGCCAGATCCCCGACACCCTGGAAGACGTGTGGGTGAAAGTGGCCCTCAACGACGAAGCCGAGATCGCCGAGCTGATCGATCAGACCACCGCAACCCGCAACCCCTTCGACAAGAAGTACAGCAAGGTGGAAGATGCGGCCTGGGAAACCTGCGCATCAGTGCTGAACCCGATCAGCGTGCGAGAGTTGATGGAGTCGGGGTGGTGATGGCAAATATGCAATCCGAGGCGAGCACAAGTGATCGATCTATCACACACACTTCCCCGCGACTCCCATCACATTGAGGACCTGGAGATCTCGCGTACTAAATTACCAATAGTGAGCAAAGTCGAGTTGGCATATCAAACTCGCAACCATGCAACGACCGATTACACCGACAAGGAACTTGGTCTCCCACCAAGGCGCCACTGTGCAAGCAAATCGGAAGAGCGACTAACGGACACAGATTGACACTCTGCCCGGGAAATGATAAGGTAGAAAAAAGCAGTTCTAGATATGAAAACAAAGTCCCACTCCCCTCCGCCGTTGAGCCAGCTTGGCCGTCAGCCTTGTCTAGCATCAGCGTACTCAAAACTAGCAAAAGCTGGTTTTACTCGTAAATTTATCAGGAACACTATTCTCCCTTCGTGGGTATGCGAGCAAGCGGAAAAAGACCCTGATGTGTTTCCCGAGCTGGCGCTATTCCTTGGTAAAGCCTTGGGAATAAGTAGCAGGTCCCTGGCCGATCCAAACGAGCCCATCGCATTCTGCAATCCAAGTCTTGCCAGGTACAAGCCAGCCACTGGAACCGTTCTCGCAGATGAAAGAATCACCGCCGCAAAAACCGTCAACCAGCAGATCGCTTTAGAAGTTGAAGCCTGCCTGCCCAAAGAACCTGCATTTATCGCGAACGCGCTTGACCCAATACAAATAAGATCCTACATACTTGAATCCTCCAAGAAATTGGACTTCAAATCGTTGTTGGCATACTGCTGGCACTCGGGAATTCCAGTTCTCCCGGCAGTGGATCTTTTGCAAAGCAAATCTGCCTTAAAATTTACCGGAATGATTACCTGGCAAAAGGATAGGCCGTTTATTTTTCTAAGAGGCAACGCAAAGGACACTTCCTGGGGCCTGTTTATCCTGGCTCACGAACTAGCCCATTTAGCGCTAGAGCATGTCAAGCGTGGAGACGCTTTTCTTGAGGAAAGCTGTGATCCAAACAGTGCCTCTGACGAAGAAGTCGCTGCAAACGAATGGGCACTTTCGCTTCTTTTAGGAGAGAATAAACATGCAATGAGCGATCTCGTCAGCACGACATCAAGAATTACTGCCAAGCAGTTAGCAGCAAGAGCGAGGAAAGAACAATCCTTGATTAGTGTCGATGCGGGTTTTTTGATCTTGAAAGCAGCCTGGGAGAGAGCCTCTGGAGACGTTGATCCAACAACCAAGCAAGTCGCCTGGGCAACTGCAAGAGCCGCACTCAAGGAGCCTTCTATTAGCAACGAGCACACGAAACCACTCATGCTTGACGCCTTAAGAATCAAAGGCGACCTATCGGCCTTATCCGCTGAAGAACGAGAGCTAGTGGTCAGAGCTTTGGGGCTAGACAAGTAAATAGCCTTGAGGATTTTTTTAGACAATGATATAATTATCAAGCTTGCAGCTCTCGATCTTCTGGGCTTTTTTCAATCCTTAGTGAAGGATGAAGACCCGGAAATCATTTGCTTGCCTTCATTAATCTATATCTTGAATAAGAAAAATCTCCTCCAGGGGAAAAGTCTAGAACGGGCCAGCGACTTCATCTCATCATGCATAAAACTGGGGCCGACATACATCGCAAGCCTAGATATCGACGCAGACAATGAACGCTCACTATCCACCTGCCCTGGTATTGATTCCGGCGAAGCGCAGCTTCTTCTGGCCGCCCTGGCATCACCAGGCTCAGTTGTTCTAACAGGAGACAAGCGATGCCTCACTGCATTGTGCCAGTCAGGAACAACCATTGAATTAGTGCCGAAGCTGCAAGGCCGAGTGCTTATCTTGGAGCAGCTTATTCTTGCAATGATAAGCACTCTTGGCTTCCAGGATGTCAAGGCCAGGGCCCTCAACGGTGTTTGGTGCGACACAGCGACAAGGGCATCTTTCGGCTCAGGGCTAGATGCTGAAGAAAGCAACGTCGTCTCTACGCTCCAGTCTTATGTTGAAGATATCAACAAATGCCACCCGGGCATTCTGGCGCCCGCTGATACACTGAATCAGCAAGCTTAATTTTAATAGCTTCAATGCCGGCGGCCTTCCTGACTGGCAGCCCTTCTTTTCTATTTTATACGCCTGAAAGGTTTCGAGGCTGTTGCGATGGTGTTACTGCAAAATCCAGTCCGCAAGCAATACCCTGGCGACTGTGTCAATCCAGCTCTTGGCCGGCAACCATCCACACCCGCTTCAAGGGCAGTGCAAGACGCATCTCCTCAGGCAGCTTGTCGTAGTGAGCGAACAGTTTCTCCAGCAGCTCCTTTCGACTCCATAACCGCACTCGGAAAAAGTCTCGTGCCAGCTCCTTCTGCACATTGCTCTTGAATCCTGCCCAACTAACAAAGAGGCAGGTTTCCGCATTGAACTTTTGGCCTGCGCCGATCAGTTTGTCGACCATCGGTCGATCGGCAGGGGT
>JAIXQK010000135.1 GCA_027485795.1 Oxalobacteraceae bacterium | reverse complement strand
CCGGCGGTAACACCGGCGGTAACACAGGCGGTAACACAGGCGGTAACACAGGCGGTAACACAGGCGGTAACACAGGCGGTAACACAGGCGGCAACACAGGCGGCAACACAGGCGGCAACACAGGCGGCAACACAGGCGGTAATACCGGTGGCAATACGGGTGGCAATACGGGTGGTAATACCGGCGGTAACACAGGTACCGAACCACCACCGCTGACCCTGATCTCCAATCGTGCCGGGATGGTAGGAGCGGATAGTTTGGCACTGGCCAGTGTACAGATGCGTTATGACGCGAACGCTGATGGGCGAATCGATAGCGCCGAGTTGGCTTTGCCATTGACCGTCAATCGTGTCACCGATAGTGCATTTAGTACTAGCGGTACCGGTGCTACATTCATTAGCACACGTGGTCAGTTTGCAGTTCCGCAGACCCTATCGGGCTTCGATCCGACAACCGGCATACTTCAATTCACGGCGAACGGTGGCACCGCGAGCACCATCAGGGGGGAGCTTGCCATCACTGGTCCGCTGCAGTACAGCGCCTATTTGACAGACGCTGTTGTTGAGAGCGATAAATTATTTCAGGTTGTACTTAGCCCACTGACGACGCTCGCAGCTGACCGATTCCAATACCAGCTCATGCGCGGTACTCCCGAGGGCTTCGATATCTCGTCGGCCTACGAGGATCACCTCAATGTTGTAGCTAACACCCTTGGTCTGAGTACATCTGCTGAAACACTGATGTCGGTTGCACCCGAGCGGGATTCGGGTAAACGATTAGTTGCTGAGCTGCAGGCCAATGTATTACTGAATGTTTTGGTCTCACTTGCAAGTGGTATGAGTAATGCCCCTAGTGACGCGGCATCGCTCGAGCTCTCTGCATCTGTCAGCAGCGATATTTCTCAGCGGTTGGCACAGTTCATGACAAGTCGCGGCAGTTTCGATTTTGGTGATGTCTCCCAATTGAAGCTCGCAATGGCGAGTGTGCTGCCAGACTCACTTATTGTCGATGATGCGCTCAGTAACACGCTTGCGCGATTGATGACGACCTATACCCTAGTATTCGACAGTGAAAATACACTCGCTAGAGCAGTTCACACCGTACTACCAGACTTATCGCGGTTAAGTGCTGGTCTGAATACCGCGCTAAACAATGGTGAGCTAAGCGAAGCATCACTCCAGTCCGAGATGAAGGCGGGTATTGATAGACTGATTGCAGACTTGGGGAGCGCATTAATTGATTCTGTCACTGGCCCCAGTGCGCGCGTAGTCATCAACGCGACCGGCGCCTGGTTTGACCAGAACCTTGATGGACGAATCGACGCTCAGGACAAGGTCAATGGCGCATTGATCGCTGCGAATTTTGGTGCTGGAAAAAATGCAGACCCGGCGACAAACCGTCTCAGCATCAGCCAGCATGTGTTGCCGTCTAGCGCTCAGGCGCAAGTATTGGGCTCGCTTGGCGCAGACGATAGAGCCAAATTCGTATTTGATACCGGCACCAGCAGTGCTCGGCTGGACTTGAAATGGTCTGCAGCTGAGGCTAACGGCGTCATCAACAAGCAGGATATTTTCTTGACTGCGCGTGGCAGTGGCTCGAGTGCAGCCCTCAGCCTTGGAAAGCTGCCGGATGTGATTAATACGCAGGGCATCACCGCAAACCTTGGGGCGATGTTTCTGCTTGCCGCAGGGGATACCAACGGCTTCAATTTCAGCAAAGCTGAGATGACCATTGGGCTCGGTGGTACTAACACGAGTGGCACGTCGCTTGGCGGCAATTTTGTTGGCCCAGTGAGGGTTCATGCCGCGGGACAGCAAGCGACGGCAAATCTGAATGCAATATCCAATACGAGTGTGCAAGCCAGAGATCTTTACGCGGTGGCGACAGGCACGCAATCCAAGGCTGGGATCTTGCTGCAGTCATCGACGACGGGTGCACTGACGACGAATCGGCTTGCTGCTTCCAGTTATGCTGAACGTAGTAATACTGAAATTACCCTGACCGCTGCTACTGGCAATGTGCTGATCGGTAGTCAGTTATCGGCCTTGTCCGCGGGTGATGGCAGTTCCTCAGCCATCAGGGTTAACTCAACAACTGGCGCGATCTTGCTGGAGTCAAGTTCGGGTACCAACACGCTCTATGGCGGCGTCAGCGCGATCGCTACTGGGACTACGCTCCCCTTGCTGAATACCGATTTGCGTACCAGTGCAACGGTAAAATTGTCTTCAGTTTCAGGCAATATTCGCATGGGGTCTGTGAACGTACTCGCAAGTGGTGCGAACAGTGTTGCAACGGTAATTGCTGAGACAGGGCGCGGTACGATCAGTGTCAACGGCCCAGTGACGGTAGAGGCTGAGGGTGCCCGCACAGTATCAACACTAAGCTTGTCTGCCTATGCGCCTGAAACTACTGGCATCGCACTCACCCTTGCGTCATCGTTGAACGTGATAACGGCCCACGCGGCTACGGCTGCATCAACAGTTATTACATTCAAGGCAGATCAAGGCGGTATGGTACTGCAAGGAGCAATTAACCAAAGTAGTCTTGCGGCACAGAGTAGTACACAGAGTGAAATTTCTTTACCAGGCAACATAACAATAGGCAATGAGATATTGCTCGCATCGACCGGGACGCTCAGCTCCGCTAAATTGAGTTTTACGACGAACGAACAACTCACGATAGCAACAACCTCAGGGTCAACGACTGATCCAGGCATTGCGATTCACTCATCGGGTTATGGCAGCACAGCGTTACTTGATATGAGCGGCGATGTCACGATTGCGGGTGACGTACTTCTGGAGCGTGATGGAGCAGCGCTCGGAGAGAGTAGGCTCACGCAATTGGCATTCAAGGATATACGTGGCCAGGTTGATATCCAGGGCGATCTCAAGATTGCGACGGATCAATCTGCCGCAGGGGGTATTGCCTCGGTCATTTGGGAAGCTGGAAAAACTAATCCCTATAGGGTGGAGATCGAAGGTGATCTGACACAGGATTCAATCGGCTATGGTAGCCGAGCACGTTTCTATACCGGTACGAACGCGACACTCTCGGCGCTTGATATCGCCGGCGATTGGAAAATAGACTCCACTGCCCGTGGTAACTTGGTGGCGCTGGATTTTGGTAGTCATGCAGCAGTTACGTTGGCCGGTTCTGCACCATCACTGCATATTGGCGGCAGACTTCAACTGAACGCGACCGGTGATTTTGCTAGAACGAGTCTGATCGTGACAAATGCCGCGTCAAATGCCACGTCAAACGCTTCTGTTACCGGGAGTATCGACGACGGCATCAGTATCATGGCCTCTGGTTACGGTAGTCGATCGATTGCTTCTCTGACGAATACATCGTCTTCTGCTATTCATGTCGGCGGCGACTCCGCGGTCGTAGCGCAGGGCTCGGGATCCGGAGCGACCCTAGATGCGCTCAATGCATTAAAGCTTACTGGAAACATCAGTGTCAGCGCAGATAGTGGGGTGGGCACCATCCAAAGAGCAATGGCCATCGCCAATATCAGTATGGATGGTGGTGCCCGCAATGCTGATGTAGATGCAATTCGACACAATGACATCGCCGTTCTAAGGGTCAACAATCTCACGTATGGTGGACAGTTCAGACTCGGATCCGACCTTGGGGTCGGTAAGGTCTATCTTCAAGTCGATAATGCGCAGGCAGCCAATATCGCAATTCAATTCTCGAGAGATGGAAACGCCAACATCGTTCTAGGTGTGCCGGATGCCGATATGGATATCGAAGCGGCGCAGTCGACCATGACGACGATTAAAGGATGGAGAGAAGGGCTTGATCGTCTTATTCTTCCATCAGAGCTTATCCGAAATGGCTTGAATGAGCCTGTAGCTGTAAATTTTTTGGGCATCGATGATTTTTTGGATAAAGCGACTCAACGGTTTGCAGAAAAGCCAAATTCGGCAAGTTCGCTCACAAGCTACTCTGTTGACGAGAATGCTCTTTATATTGCCTATGACCTTGATGGTAACGGGCTAACAGGCTTAATCAAGATTAAGAACTTTCAAAGAGCAGTTCTTTCTTTTGATCCTCCATTAAATATTCCGCTGCTCCAGGAGCTTACTTCTCTTGTTAACGTTTTGCAGAGAGAGTACGCTGACCCAAGATCATTGATCTATACCGATGGCGTCATAGGTATCAATGCGGAGCCATTAGCCGTGACGGCTGGCATAGCTGAGACCAACACGCTTACGCTCAGTACGGGTAACGGTAGAGTTGTTTTGGAGAAAGGGCTGCTTGCAACCGCGCCCGTCTATCGCAGCCAAGTGATTGTTGACATCACGCCGGGCGGCAGTACTTCGTTAAGAGTATCCAGATTTACTGTCTTACAAGAGACTCAACTGAAAGCCGAGGGGCTGAGCAGCTCGGTATCATTTAATTTAAATCAAGAGATCGATGCTGCTTTTTTTGATGCTGGCATGAAAGCCATCGCTAGTGGCGACGGATCTCGCGTAGAAGCGAACATTAAGGCAGACTGGATTCGCTTTGCTTCCCCTTTCATCATGCAGGCCACTGGCAGTTACTCAGTCGCGGAAATCAGCATTGCGGATGTGACGATACCCAGAGATGTGCGCCTACAGGTGAGAAATGCGACGCTGGAAGCTAGTGGGTTTCAGTCAACAGTAGGTCTGACATATACGGTCACAAACCCAACCGATATGGAGTTCACTGGACCATTGCGGATAGAGGCATCTGCTCCGAAATCGAAGGCAGGTTTATATATCAACTACTTACTGGGTGAGCTGGATTTCGATTCGGATGTCAACATTCAAGCCAGCGGTGATTCAGCAGAGGCTTTGCTGATTATTGATAAGGCTTTTGATCCCACACTCCCCGATTTGGAAACCGAGTTCTCCACTTTCGCTAATAACCTATTGATTAGCGCTTCGGGTACTGCTTCAAGCGCAAGGGTGAGTGTCACATCGACCTCGCGGGCTGATTCAACACTCAGCATTCTTGGTGGACTATTAGTTCATGCAACTGGTACTGGTGCGGTATCAGCCTTCCAGGTTGGATATGATTTTGGGTCATTCGACGTAGGCCAAGTCCAAGCCGTTGCGAGTGCCACTAACGCAGATGCCGAGGTTAACGTCAGACTTGAGCGCTTGGAAGTGGCAATCACTAGCCCAAGGGAGAGAGTTAACGAATACGGCAGCCTCTCTGTGAGGGGAGATGTTTTGGCAAGATCCGATTCACTGGATGCTAGCGCTTTGATTGCGCTAAGAAATTTCAAGAGTGATATCGCAGTTGGTGGTCAACTCAATGTGCTGGCAATGCTTGGGGGTACTGCCACGACGGTGCCCGGTGCGAAGATCAGTATTGGTGCTGGTGCGGGTCGGCCGAGCAGTGAACTTAACGTCGATCCTTCTGATTACACGCTCATCACTGGTTATGGCGCAGTTAGTATCACCGGGGATGTGCGGGTGATCAGTTCGGGCCGTGATGCGGTTTCTGAGCTTGATGTATTTTCGGTAGGGCGTGCGTTGACGCTAGGAAGTAAACTTGAACTCATCGCCAGTGGGACCGGCAGTCGTGCTACGGGTAGTTTGGCAGGTCATGCTGGCGCCGAAGCTTTCAGGGAAACGATAATCCAGTCGGCCAATGTAACGCTTGCCGGTCCTGTCTTGGTAGAAGCGAGTGGCGTCGCTGCATTGGCAAATCTCTCGGTATTGGCAGATAAGGGTGAGATCAACATCGGTCATGGTTTGAGTGTTATCGCCTCGAATGTGGGCTCGAAGGCGGCGTTATCTGCGGCAAGTCCGCTAGACAAAATCAATATCACGGGTGACTTGATCTCATCAGCGACGGCAACTGCCAGTCATAGCGCACTCACGCTGAGCACTTCGTCGTCACCCATCACGATTGAGGGCGGTTTGTCGGTCCTCGCTAGCGGTAACCGCAGCGAGGCCAAGGCGAATATCGTTTCAAGCGCTGCCGCAGTCAATCTCACGGAGAGTATCTCGATAGGGGCGCTCGGTGAGAGTAGTCGTGCTGAATTAGTCTTGCGTCAGGGTGCGGGGACTGATGTCAGCGTCAATGGCACGATATTCATCAGCGCAGATAGCAGTATCGGGTCAGCAGCAGGGGCTACGGCCACCGCAGATGTACAAGTCGGCAAACTGGGCGGTGCGCCGATCGATGTGTTTCTGGACGCGATACAGCATGATGACGCGGTATCGATGTCTTTGAAACTACTTTCTGACGGTGGAAAGGCGCGGCTAGGTGATGCTGATCATTCAGGGACAACCACATTAACCCTCGGCGACAAGGCATCGGCGGCGAATCAATTGCTAGACGATATTGATATCAGTTTTAGCGGGAGTAACGGTAAAGCCATCATCGAATTCGGTGCTGATCAAGATAGTGTCACCGGTGCGGCGATACAGCGCGTATCGATCAAAGGCTTTCGGCTTGGTCATGACGAGCTGCATTTCGATGGCCTTGCTGGTGTGGCGACCACCGCCACAACACTGGATGGCTTTGTCAACAGCGCCATCAACCGTTTCAATACCGGGCAAGTCACTGGAACGACCAGCTCATTGAACACTGTCGCTAATGTGCTGATCGGGGGCAACGACAGTACCACCTATCTCGCCTATGACCATGACGGTACGGGCATCTCGGCCATCATTATGCTGGAAGGTATTTCAGCGTCGGCTTACAAGACGGCAAACGGGCTGGGGTGAAATTCACCTCCGGCGTGAAGCAAAGATAGCAGGCGTATCGACCATACTATTTGCCTAGTCGCCGAACCAAAGCTTGTTATACGCGCGCGAAATATTTGTTGCTTCGAGCTCGATCGTAAAATGTTTTGCAACACGTTCACGACCTAGCAGACCCATGTGATAAGCGTTACTTGGGTCCATGATGGTTCGGAGTCTGTCTGCCAGTGTGTCTACATCATCGGTAGGCACGACATAGCCAGTTTTGCCTTCGTCAACAATAGCTGTGAATGCGCCGGTATTGCTAGCGACCACAGCACAACCACAAGCCATTGCCTCTAGTGGCGTGAGTCCAAATGGCTCGTAGCGTGGACATGCAACGGTTATTAGTACGTTTTGGTACCAGTCAGCGACTTGATCGGGTCCAATAACACCCAAAAAAACAATCCTGTCCGACAAGCCAGCATCAGCGATTTTTTGCAGGAGTGCTTGCTGAAATGCTTGATGTTTTTGCACACACAGTCCGGCTAGAACAGCACTCCATTCCGGAAACTCGGGAAGCACTTTGATCATCGCATCAACAAATATATCGGAACCCTTATCTTCACGAATGCGTCCAAAGGTACCAATACCGTATTTTCCGGGGAGGCCGGTACGAGCCCATATGTTCATTTTGTCGGTTGGGGGGGCAAAGCGCCGTAGACTGATGCCATGCGGAGCAACCAATGTCGTATTCGGTACAAAGCTTGCTGCTTCCTCTGTCGTCGAAATCACGCCATCCATCTTGCTGATCAGCCAGCGAGGAAACCATGAGTGACGATGCTTTGCTGCCGAGGTAAATACAATCTTTATCGGGAACTGAAGCACATCACGTAAAAATATAGCCAGCATCATTTCGTGATCACGGCGCACGTGCCAAATACGCGACCGACCGTCGGCTAGTTTTTTTCTTGATATGGCGATCGACTGCCATATAGTCATGCACTGAATCTGATCGGGGTTTTCTTTTTGCGCGATCTCGAACCCTGGAAGATCGTTTCCTACAAAACCGATTCGAAGATTTTTTGCTTGGACGGGTAACAGGGCATTGATTGTTCCAGATACGCCCGAATAGCGCTTTTTTATATTGGTGATGATGACTTCCGGGTTCATACGCTTATTTTTTTAGCGGTACTGTTTACATCAAAATAATGTCGTACTGCTCTTGATGAAAAGCGGTCTCTACTTGCAGGGAAATTGGCTTGCCGATGAAGTCGCCAAGCATGGTGAGATGCTGCGACTCCTCCTCAAGAAATAAATCAATCACGAGTTGAGAGGCGATGATGCGAAACTCGCGCGGATTGAACTGCCTGGCTTCGCGCAGCAGCTCGCGCAAAATCTCGTAGCAGATGGTGCGCGCGGTCTTGACTTGTCCTTTTCCTTGACACGCAGGGCAGGGCTCGCAAAGCACATGCGCGAGTGACTCGCGCGTGCGCTTGCGGGTCATTTCCACCAAGCCAAGCGCCGAGAAGTCTGACACCGTGACCTTGGTGCGATCTCGCGCAAGTGCTTTGTGCAGTTCAGACAGCACTGCTTGGCGGTGTTCGATGTTTTCCATGTCGATAAAATCGAGGATGATGATGCCACCAAGATTTCGCAGTCGGAGCTGACGCGCTATGGCGTGTGCTGCCTCCAAGTTGGTCTTGAAGATCGTATCGTCAAAATTACGGCCAGTGACATAACTGCCCGTATTGACGTCAATCGTGGTCATGGCCTCGGTTTGTTCAATGATCAGGTAACCGCCTGATTTCAGATCTACTCGACGCCCTAGTGCTTTCTCGATTTCTCCCTCGACGCCATATAAATCAAATAATGGTCGTTCGCCCGTGTAATGGGTGAGCTTTGGCAGTACCGAAGGTGTATAGGTCGTACCGAACTCGCTCAGCTTCTGAAAATTCTCGCGTGAATCAATTTGTATAGTCGCAGTCAGTTCGCCGACAAAGTCTCGTAATACGCGATGCGAAAGCGATAAATCTTCGTGTAAAAGTGCAGGCGGGGGTGCGGTTTTTGAGAGCAGGGTAATCTGCTCCCAAGTTTTACGAAGATAAGAAAGATCCATCGTTAAATCTTCATCACTCGCTTCTTCTGCCATGGTGCGAATGATGAAGCCACCCTTTTCATCTGCGGGTAACAACTGCTGTAGTTTGGCGCGCAGTTGCTCCCGCTCAGCCTCGCTCTCAATACGCTGCGATACACCGATGTGCGGATCCTGCGGCAAATAGACCAGCATGCGTCCCGCGATTGAGATTTGTGTGGACAGGCGTGCTCCCTTGGTGCCGATCGGGTCCTTGATCACCTGAACCAGTATCGCTTGTCCATCGAATAAAAGTTTTTCGATAGGGATCGCCGGCCCGCCGTTGGTGATGGCGACTTTCGCTTCCCAGATATCGGCTACGTGTAGAAACGCGGCGCGCTCCAGTCCAATGTCGATAAATGCGGATTGCATACCTGGCAGAACACGCGCAACTTTGCCTAGATAGATATTGCCTGTGCGACCGCGCGACGCCGTGCGCTCGATATGCAGTTCCTGCACTGCCCCTTGCTGAATTAGCGCAACGCGGGTCTCATGCGGCGTGATATTGACGAGTAAATCTTCATTCATAGTGTGCTGACGCCAACCCTTTGCAGTAAGCGGGCGGTTTCAAAAAGGGGCAGCCCCATGATGCCAGAGTAACTGCCACTCATAAACTCAATAAATTGTGCTGCGAAGCCTTGTACACCATAGGCCCCCGCTTTGTCGTAAGGCTCTTTGGTGGCGCAGTAGGCGCGCAGGCTGGCTTCATCCAGGTGCGCAAACCGCACCTCGGACCGACTCAAGGCCTCGGACATTTTGCCGTCTACCGTGACGGTAATCGCGGTCAGTACTTGATGCGTACGGCCGGACAACCATCTGAGCATCTTGATTGCCTCATTCGCATCGGCTGGTTTGCCAAGAATCTTGCCGTCGATGCTGACCGTCGTATCGGCCGAAAGAACTGGCCGCAGCGGCAGTTTGCGACTCAACACGGTTTGCCAGCCGGCCTCGCCTTTTTCACGCGCTACCCGCCGTACATAGACTTCGGGGTCTTCATCAGGGTAGGGAATTTCACTCACTACGCCGGGGCGCCCCGGGGCCTCGCGCAGCATCAATATCTCGAATTCAACGCCGATTTGACGCAATAACTCACGTCGACGCGGGCTCTTGGATGCGAGATAGATTTTCTGTTCAGGCTGGATCATTCGTGAATCTCTTGTGCCGGTGAGCTAAACCCGATGATACGGGTGATTCCGCAGGATCGACCAAGCGCGGTACAGCTGTTCCGCAAGGATGACGCGTACCAGTCCGTGCGGCAGCGTCATGTTCGACAGGCGTAACAGCATATCGGCGTTTTTCTTAAATTCAGCATCCAACCCATCGGCTCCACCGATGACGAAGCTAACATCGCCGCCTTGGTGTTGCCATATTGATAGTTGCTGCGATAACTGCAAGGTGGTCATATGCGCTCCATGCTCATCGAGTGCAATGACACGCCCACCTTTCGGCAGCGCGGCTTCGATCCGGGTGCGCTCTTGTGCCATCACGGTCTCAGCGTTTTTGCCGGAGGAGCGCTCAATCGGTTTGATCTCTTTGAGCACGAGCCGGCACTCGGGCGGCATACGCTTGGCATATTCCTGAAACCCAGCCTCTATCCAGCCCGGCATTTTGTGGCCAACGGCTGCAACAATCAGTTGCATGGTGGGGTGTGTCAGCCTTTGGTCGTGGACCGCCGAGGCGCTGCTTTTTTGGCAGCAGTTTTGGCCGGCGATTTTGCAGGTGGTCTGGCGGCAGATTTAGCAGCAGGTTTGGCCGCAGATTTAGCGGCAGTTTTAGAAGCCGTCGTCTTTTTCACAGGCTTTGCCGGCGCCTTGCTAGCAGTTTTGCTGGTGCGGGCTGCTGACGATGCTGGCACTTTGCCAGCCGTACTTGTGACTGTCTTGGGCGTTTTCTTCGCTGTTTTCTTCGCAGCTGTCTTTGAATCACCTGCCGTTGATTTGGGTTCAGTCGCTTTCTTGGTGTTGGGCTTGCGAGCGTCGGTACCACGCCTAGCATCGGCCAGCCGGATCTCTTTATCACCCCATAGCTCTTCCAGGCGGTAGTAAGCACGAATCGCAGGTTGCATGATGTGTACCACCATGTCACCCAGATCGACCAGCACCCATTCACCGGTTATCTCGCCTTCCATATTCACGATATTGCCACCGGCGGCTTTTACCTTGTCGCGCACCGATGCCGCCAATGCCTTGGTTTGCCGGTTCGAGGTACCCGAGGCAACCGCGATCCGATCAAACATGCTGGTCAGGTGGGTGGTGTCATAGATGTGGATGTCCTGGGCTTTCACATCCTCGAGCGCATCAATCACGAGCGCTTGTAGTTTTTTTATGTCCATTAATGGCGGGTCTGATAGAGGTGATGGTGTTGGATATAGTCTAGCACTGGCGGTGGCAGCAATCCTTCCAGTACGGGCGGGTTGTTTTCAGCGAGCGCTTGGCGCACCGCGGTGGATGAAACTGCCATCGCCAGGTCATGGGCAATGTAGATCAGCCCATGCGGCGTAGCGCGGAGTTGTGCCGGACTAGCCTGTCGTCGCATTAAAGCCGTTGCGACGGAAGAGTCGAGTGCCTCATTATGAATATCGAAGCCTGGACGCGTAGCGATACATAGATTCGCTAAATCAAGCAGCTTGTGCCAATCGCGCCAAGTGTGCAAATTCATTAATTGGTCGGCGCCCAGTAGTATGACCAGCGCAACGTCGTCACCCAATTGTTTGCGCAGAGCACGCAGGGTATCGACCGTATATGTTGGTCCTTCGCGTTCGATTTCCTGAGTATCGATGGTGACGGGGACTACCCAATCATTGAACGCATCCTCCAGCATCGCAACACGATGTTCTGGCGGTGTGGTGAGATCGGGCTTTTGCCAAGGCTGCCCGGCTGGGATCAGTCGAAGTTCATCCGGATGCAGCAAGGCACAGAAGTAGCGCGCCAGTGCGATGTGACCAAGATGTACCGGGTCGAAGCTTCCTCCGAGAAGTAAAACACAGCGTTCCGTCACGCAGCCAGCCAATCCCGATGCGGCAGAAAATCTGTATAGAGCTTGCTTTCAGGGCTACCGGCTTCCGGTTTCCAGTCATAGCGCCATTTGACGATGGGTGGCATCGACATCAGGATGGATTCGGTACGGCCACCGGACTGAAGGCCGAAAAGCGTGCCGCGATCAAATACCAAGTTGAACTCGACATAGCGGCCGCGTCGGTAAGCTTGAAAATCCCGCTCGCCCTCGCCATACGGCGTATCTTTGCGACGCTGCAGGATCGGCATGTAGGCATCGACAAAATGATCACCAACGCTGCGCGTCATCGCAAAAGTCTGTTCGAAGCCACTGTCATGAAAATCATCGAAAAAGATGCCGCCAACGCCGCGCGCTTCATTCCGATGCTTCAAGAAAAAATACTCATCACACCATTTTTTAAGTCGTGGGTGCAATTCGGCGCCGAAGGGTGCTAATGCATCGTGACAGGTTTGATGAAAGTGCTTTGCATCTTCAACAAAGCCGTAATACGGGGTTAGATCCATCCCGCCACCGAACCACCACACTGGTTCGTCATGCTCGCCGGTCGTAGAAAAAAATCGCACGTTCATGTGCACTGTTGGAGCATACGGATTACGTGGATGGAAAACCAGCGATACGCCCATGGCTTCCCAAGGACGACCCGCCAGCTCCGGGCGATTTGCCATTGCAGAGGGGGGCAGTTTGTTACCTTTGACATGGGAGAAGCCAACTCCGGCACGCTCCAACACATTGCCTTCCTCGAGTAGTCGCGAGATGCCGCCGCCGCCCTCCGGGCGCTCCCAGGCATCACGGATGAACTGCTTGCCATCGATGGCCTCGGCTGCACTGACGATGCGCTGTTGCAGTGACAGCAGCCAATCCTTTACGCTGTTGTTATCGACTCCGCTCATTGCCTGATCTTCCTTTTTCTATTCAGCCCGGACGCTTGAGCGCACGCCAGCCAATGTCACGACGGAACTGCATGCCGTCAAACTTCACTTTCTCTATGGCCTCGTAGGCGTGCTTTTGCGCTACGCGCACGCTGTCACCCAATCCAACCACGCACAGCACTCGACCACCCGCTGTTTTCAACGCACCGCTATCGATGATCGTGCCCGCATGGAAGGTAACGCTGTCTTCTGATTCTTCTGGAATGCCGCTGATGACATCGCCTTTTCTGGGGGCATCGGGGTAACCTGCAGCGGCCAGCACAACACCGAGTGCGGTTCTGCGGTCCCAATCAAGTTCGATATCTTTCAGCGTGCCATTCACTGCATGCTCAATCACAGTGACCAGATCAGTTTTCAGACGCGCCATGATGGGTTGCGTTTCAGGATCGCCCATGCGGCAATTGAACTCGAGCGTTTTTGGATTGCCTTGTGCGTCAATCATCAAGCCCGCGTATAAAAAGCCGGTGTAGGGCTCGCCTTCTTTGGCCATGCCCTGCACGGTCGGTAGAATAATCTCGCGCATGACCCGCGCATGGAGCTGCGGTGTAACGATGGGCGCAGGTGAGTACGCGCCCATGCCGCCAGTGTTTGGCCCCTGATCATTGTCCAGCAGGCGTTTATGATCCTGGCTGGTGGCGAGTGGCAGCACATTGCTACCATCGACCATGACGATGAAGCTTGCCTCTTCACCCTCGAGAAATTCCTCGATCACGACGCGTGCGCCGGCGTCGCCAAGACGGTTATCCGACAGCATCATATCGACGGCCTGATGCGCTTCATCAAGCGTCATCGCAACGACGACTCCTTTACCTGCAGCGAGCCCGTCTGCCTTGATGACGATCGGAGCACCTTGCTGATCAACATACTGATGCGCGGCTGCGACGTCTGCGAAGGTTTGAGAATTGGCTGTCGGTATACCGTGACGCAGCATGAACGATTTTGCAAAATCTTTCGACGCCTCAAGCTGCGCTGCGCGCTGAGTAGGGCCAAAGATTTTTAAGCCACGTTCCCGGAACAGGTCGACGATGCCTGCCGCCAGTGGCGCTTCCGGCCCAACAATAGTTAATGCAATGTGCTCTTGCTCGGCAAAGTCGGCGAGTTGCTTCGGGTCGGTGATGGGTACATTTTTTAGGCGCTGATCGGACGCGGTACCGCCATTGCCGGGCGCCACCATCACGATCTGAATACGTTTTGATTGAGCCAGCTTCCACGCCAGTGCGTGTTCACGACCACCTGAGCCTACAACAAGAATCTTCATGAGCAATTAAATAGATGTCGGGTATGCGGCGCTGACGAACAGCGGGAAAGGTTATTCATTGATGACGGCGTTGGTATAGACCTCTTGAACATCGTCTAGGTTTTCCAGCGCATCAAGTAGTTTCTGCATTTTTACCGCGTCGTCTCCGCTCAGGTCAGTGCTGGTAGATGGTTTCATGGTGACCTCGGCCAACGCTGGCGTGAAGCCAGCTTTTTCTAACGCCTCGCGTATCCGCGAAAACTCATACGGATCGGTGATAACTTCGAACCCACCCTCGTCGTCGGCAACCACATCCTCAGCACCGGCTTCCAGTGCAGCTTCCATTAACGCGTCTTCGTTCGTGCCTGGCGCAAACAACATTTGGCCGCAATGCTTGAACAGGAAAGCGACCGAGCCCTCGCTGCCCATGTTGCCACCGAACTTGCTGAAGGCATGCCGAACTTCGGCGACGGTACGGACGCGGTTGTCTGTCATGCAATCGACCATCACCGCTGCGCCATTCAGGCCGTAACCTTCATACCGAATCTCTTCATAGTTCGCACCCTCCAGCCCGCCCGTGCCGCGCTGAATCGCACGGTTGACGTTATCTTTGGGCATGTTGGCGTCAGCCGCTCTGTCAACCGCCAAGCGGAGCCGTGGATTCGAAACAATGTCACCCCCACCCAAGCGAGCGGCAACGGTAATCTCTTTGATCAGACGGGTCCAGATTCTGCCGCGCTTGGCATCGGTCGCCGCCTTCTTGTGCTTGATGTTGGCCCACTTACTAT
>JAIXQK010000008.1 GCA_027485795.1 Oxalobacteraceae bacterium | reverse complement strand
GCGAGCTGAGCGGCGATGATGACCCCTACCAGCATACCCACCACGCCCCACACCACCGTCATGATCGCGAACTGCTTGACCACGCGGTAGTTGTAGTTTTGTGCTGTGTCCACGGGAACTCCTCTGGAAAGAAAGACGGATTACGACAAATCCGGGCGGAGGTTACGTTCCCGAGGCCTTAAATTCCTTGACCTGAGTCAAAAAGGGTCGGAAGGCCCTGTAAGCCTGTGTTGGCTTATTTCTTGGTATTGCTTTCCGAGGGGTGGGCATCATCGTGTACACGATCGTCGTCCTGGAGAATCCGCATACCCGGCCCCTCCAGATCGTCGAACTGGCCGCTATCCATCGCCTTGAAGAAGACCCAAAGCGCAAAGAACACAATGGCCACCGAGAGGGGTATCAACAGATAAAGTGATTCCATGATCCTGTGAGGTACAAGTGTATTGAGAACCGGTCTCGTTGGGTCGATGGCAAGGCGGCAGCGCCGCATGCGGCCTAACGAGATTGGTTCTTAAGTACGGCGCGAGCGCTGTAACCGCAACGCATTCAGCACTACCAGCGCAGAGCTGGCTGACATACCAACGCCTGCCATCCACGGGCTCAGCACACCCATAGCCGCCGCCGGTATTGCCGCCAGATTGTACAGAGTAGCCCAGGCCAGATTTTGTCGGATCACCCGCATGCAGGCATCGGCTGCCATTGCCGCATCGCGTAGGGACACCAAGCCTGCCGACAGCAATACTGCATCTGCATGCGACTGCGCCAACGCGGCACCCGACCCCATCGCAAATGAAACATTAGCGGCACGCAAGACGGCCGCATCATTGATGCCATCACCTACCATCACGACCGTCGCGCCTTGTTGCTGTAACTCCTGCACGAATGCCATTTTTTGATGCGGTAGCCTGTCACCATACGCTTCATCCATCTCAAGTGCCGAACCCACCGCTTGGGCGATGTCGGATGCATCACCCGACAATAGAATGACACGCATGCCGCGCGCCTTGAACCAGGCGATGGTGGACTTCGCTTCGGGCTTGATGCCATCCGCGAGTGCGATGCGGGCAACCCATTCGCGCTCAGCGCCAAGATAGACTTCAGTCACGCCCGCAGCCGACACATGCTCTGGCACATCTCCGGCCAATGCGGCAACAAACTGCGCATGACCGATACGGAAAGCCTTGCCGTTAATCTGCCCCTCGATGCCCTGTCCGTGAACAAACACGGGGTTGGTTACCTGTAGGTCACTACTGGGAAAACTTGTGAATGCATGCGCAATCGGATGCGCGCTCCCTACTTCGAGTGCAGCAGCAATTTGTAGCACTTGTGTCTCGTTATGCGCACCCAATACAGTCACCTGCCGCACAACGGGGCGCCCCTCGGTCAAGGTACCCGTCTTATCGAACACGATATGCGTGGCGCGATGCAAGGTCTCTAGTACATGCGGCTGTATCACCAGCACACCCTGCTGCAGCATGCGGTTTGTCGCCGCCGCTAGTGCCGAGGGTGTGGCGAGCGATAGTGCACACGGACAGGAAACCACCAACACCGCAATCGCTACCGGCCAGGCGCGTGATGCATCGTGCCAAAGCCAAAACAACAGTACCGCAATCGCGAGTAACAACAAGCCTGCAACAAACCAGGCAGCAACGCGATCGGCCCACTGCGCAATCACCGGCTTGCCTTGGCCGGCACGCTCGATCAAACGGATCAACGCAGCGAGCGTGCTATCTTTCGCGACCTTATCGATACGGACAACTATGGGCGCACTCAGGTTGAGTGCACCGCCTGCCACCATCGCTCCCACTTGCTTTGCTTGGGGTTTGCTTTCGCCGGTAAGTAAAGACAAATCAATCGCTGTCTCACCCTCGAGAATGACGCCATCCGCTGTCACGGGTTCGCCCGGCTTGACGAGAACCACATCACCAGCTTGCAACTGCGTTGCAGCTACTTGGGTCATGCCTCGATCATTGGGAAATGCTTTCAACAACCAGGCAGCATCTGGCAAGGCATGCTGCAAGCGCTCTAGTGATGAAGCCGCTCTTCGTCGCGCGAGCAACTCAAGATAACGACTACCCAGCAGCAGAAAAACAAACATGGTGATCGAATCAAAGTAGACATCACCCTGCTTGAGTACTGTGGCATGCAAGCTGCCAATGAAGGCTGCCGCGATGCCTAATGCCACTGGCACATCCATGCCCAGCCGACGCTGACGCAAATCGGCGAGTGCGCCTTTGAAGAAAGGCGAGGCCGAGTAGAACACCGCAGGTAGGGTCAACAACAAACTCGCCCAGCGCATCAACTGCGCCATCTCGGGCTCGATGCCGCCATCCTCGGTCAGATAGGCCGGCACCGCATACATCATCACCTGCATCATCGACAGCCCGGCGACGAACCAGCGCTTGAAGAGCTGCCGTGAATTTTTTCGCAGTAGCTCGCCATGCTGTATCGGATCGAAGGGGTAAGCTTTGTATCCCACTTCATGCACGGCTTGCAGAATATCGCTCGGCTTGCATTGCGATGCATCCCAGCGTACCTGCAGCTTCTCGGTGGCGACATTCAAGTTGGCTGCAGTAAGCCCGGGCACCTGCGCCAAACGACGCTCGATCAGCCATACGCATGCCGCGCAACGAATACCCTCAATCGAGAGCGTAGCCTCAGCGCCGCCATCTGCGCAGGCGAACTGTGCAGCAAGCTCCGGAACGTCATACAGCTTGAGTGCCTCGGGAATCGTCTCAGTCACGCCCTGCGGCAGACTTTGTCGGGTTCGATAGAAATCGGTCAGGCCATTGTCTACAATCGATTGTGCAACCGCCTCGCAACCCGGGCAGCACATGGGCTGCTCGATAGCGTCAATCTTTACCGACCATCGGCTACCCGCGGGCACTGGTAAGCCGCAATGAAAGCAGTCTGATGATTGCAAGGTCGATAGGGCTGCTGTGTTCATCGTGGTAGCTGTCAATGCAGAGCGGGCGTGATGCACAGTGTATCCAGCCAGACGCTGGATACGCCCATACCGACTCGAACCAAGCCTGCCACACCGAAACTGAGTACCACCAAGCCAGCAATGCGCCGTACTGATGATCGCTGCAGTAGCGGCTGTATCGAAGCGCCGGCCATCCCCATGGTGAATAGCAGCGGTAGCGTACCCAGACCAAACGCGAGCATGACGAGTGCGCCACGTGTTGCTGAGCCACTCAGCAGTGCTGTCATGAGCACGCTGTACACCATGCCGCAGGGTACCCAGCCCCACAGCCCACCGAGCGCAATCGCTTGTGATGTGCGCTGCACCGGTAGCAGCTTACGGATCAGCGGCTGTAACTGTCGCCACAGCACTTGGCCCACCGCCTCGAGCCGAGACAGCCCGTGCCAGATATTCATGAGCGTGAGACCCAGCGCCACCAGCATCAGATTAGCGAGCAAGTAGGTAACCGTCTGCACGCTTGCCAGGTTAATCATCGCCGGTACGCTACCGAGCAAACCCGCCAACATGCCGGCCACCATGTAGCTGCCGATACGTCCGACATTGAACGCCAACACTCTAGGGCCAGTGTCGACGATGGTCGATGCGTGGTTGGGTACGCCATCAGGCTGTATCGGGATAGAACGACGTGGCGAAGCAACTACGAATGCACCCACGATGCCGCCGCACATACCAACACAATGAACGCCGCCGAGAAGACCTATCAGGAAGATCGGCAGCAGCGAGAGTAAGTTCACACCTATACCGTGCGCGAGTAGCTTAAAAGGAGATGCTGCATTAGCTTGCCCATCTGTTCGGCTGACAGATAGGTGAGTGTACCGCCAACGAAATGCAACTGATCAACCTGCTGCACCGTATGGAAGGAAATAGTGTGAATACTCATAAGACTCACTGCTTGCCGTCGGCGCAGGGGTGCGTCATTTAGGCATTTGCAGTCTATGAATCCGCCCTCGCAATTACCTTGACCTACATCAAAACTGCCCGGAAGCGCGCGACCGAGTTGATTGCTAAAAGCGATGAAATCGGTTTATCTGTTGTCCCATCTTGTCCGGCAGCGCGCACGGTTTTTATAAAAATTGTCAGACCGGCTAGTTCACTGACCAATGAAAGGGAATTCCATGGACTACAAGACGGTACTCGTGCACCTCGATCAGTCACCACGCTGCGACGTACGCATACATCTAGCTGCACAGATTTCGCAGAGTTTTGGTGCCCATCTGATCGGCGCGGCAATGACCGGTATCTCGCGCCATGTTTTCAGTCGTGCCGATTTCGATCTGACCGACCCGGTGTTTGCACATCATCGCGATCATCTGCGTCAGCATGCTCGCGATGTTCTGAAACACTTCGAGCAAGTGGTCGCATCGGTTGGTGTTGATTCTCTGGAGCCGCGCTTAGTCGATGATGATGCTGCCGGCGGAATGGTGCTGCAATCGCGCTATGCAGACCTAACGGTATTGGGGCAATTCGATTCTGCCGCAACCATTCCGGGCGTGATGTCGAACTTGCCTGAGCTAGTCGTGCTTGGTAGTGGACGCCCTGTACTGATCGTGCCGCATAGCGGGCAGCCTGCTTACCCACTACAGCGCCTGATGGTGGCGTGGGATGGCAGTCTCTCGGCAAGTCGGGCGATTACGCTGGCCTTGCCATTGCTATTACGCGCGAATACAGTCGATGTGGTGGTTATGCAGACCGCCGACAAAAACGACGATGCCCACGGTGACCAAGCCGGCGCTGATCTTGCACTGTTCCTCGCACGGCATAAGATCAAGGTCAATCTCATCGAGCGTCAAATTAAAGGCGACCACGGTGAAGCACTACTATCGATTGCAGCCGACCTTGCGACACATCTGATTGTGATGGGCGGTTACGGACACACCCGATTCCGGGAACTCGTGTTAGGCGGCGTCACCCGTACGCTGCTGCAATCGATGACGGTACCGGTGCTGATGGCACACTGACACACTCACTATCAGATCGCAGAGCAGATGTTTAGCGATACACCATGACCGGCAGCGTGGAATGCGAGAGCACACGCTGCGCTTGGCTACCTAGTAGTAAGCGGTCAAGGCCCTTGCGCCCGTGTGAGCCCATCCAGATCAGGTCGCAGCCTTTATCGCGCGCGGTATTGACGATTTCCTCGTACGGATGAACGCCGCGTGTTGACAGCGTCTCGCAGCTCACATTGGCAGTGGCTGCCATGGATTTAAGCCGTTCAATCGCCTGCTGGGTCGACTTGTCTTGCAGCTCTTCATACGTCGATAGGTCAACCATTGCACCCGCTTCAGGCATCAGCATGAAAGGATAAATCTCGGCTACGGATAAACCAACAATCGTCGCACCCTGCGCTGCCGCGAAAGACATCGCGGCTTCCACCGCTTTATCCGACAAGGCTGATCCATCGGTCGCTACCAAGATTTTTTTGAACATGCTGATCCCCTTCGACGGTGATAGTGATGGTGCTGACTGTAACCAACTTATCCCTGAAAAAATTGACCTCAGTCAAATTGGCCAGAGCGATTCCTCATCCATCAGCGCGACTTGCTCGCGCAACTCGAGAATGCGGTCCTGCCAATAGCGTACTGTCCCAAACCAGGGGAAAGCCGCAGGGAAAGCGGGATCATCCCACCGCATACCGAGCCAGGCACTGTAGTGCAACAAGCGTAGGGTTCGTAAGGCCTCGAGTAGATACAGCTCGCGCTGATCGAATTCACAGAAATCTTCATAGCCGCTGAGCAGATCAGTCAGCTGACGCACCATGTCGGCACGCTCACCCGATAGCAGCATCCATAAATCCTGCAGTGCCGGACCAGTACGGCTGTCATCGAAATCAACAAAGTGGGGTCCCGCATCCGTCCAGAGTACATTCCCGATGTGGCAATCTCCATGCAGTCGCAACATGCGAATATCACCGGCGCGTTGATAACAACGCTGAACACCGTCGAGTGCCTGCCGGCTAATCACCGACCAACTTTCGCGTAGCTCGAGGGGAATCAAATCACTCTGCAATAACCAATCCCTTGGCTGCTCGCCAAATGTCTGTAGATCAAGAGCAGGACGCTCAACAAAGGGCTGGCTGGCGCCGACGGCATGTATGCGACCCAGAAATCGGCCGATCCATTCGAGGACGCCCAGTTGATCCAACTCGGGCGCCCTGCCGCCCTGGCGGGTAAAAACAGCAAAGCGGTGATCTTGGTGGCGATGCAGTGTTGCCCCCGCCATCAACAAGGGTGGGACGACGGGAATTTCTTGTGCATGGAGAGCATGGACGAATTCATGCTCTTCAAGAATCGCTGCATCACTCCAACGCGATGGTCGATAAAACTTCACCACCACGGGCGCAGCATCTTCAATACCAACTTGATAGACGCGATTCTCGTAGCTGTTGAGTGCAAGTAAGCGGCCATCTCCATGCAGCCCAATGGAATCTAGCGCATCAAGTACCGCATCTGGCGATAGTGCATGGAAAGAATCTGATGATGAATTGTTCATCACTGCATTGTAGTCTTGTTACACTGCGCGCTTGCCCATCACCTAGGTCACCATGTCCGACCAACCACTACTCACCGATCAAGAATTTGACGAGCTCGACCGTTTCCTGATGTCTGCGCACTGTGGCGATGAGACCATGGCCATGGACGCCCTGAACGGCTACCTGACCGCGATCGCAATCGGCCCAGTCGATATTCCGCCCGAACAGTGGCTAGCGCGCATCTGGGGTCCGACGCCGCAAGATGCGCCGAAGTTCCGCGATGCACAGCAGTCTGCGCGGATTCACGAGCTGCTGTCGCGCGCGCTGGAAGAGATCCGCGTAACGTTCGAAGTAGCGCCGAAAGACTTTGAGCCGCTGTTCTCGGTTCACAAATTCAAAGGTAAAGAATTGCTCGATGCCGAAGCATGGTGCTGGGGCTTTCTGGAGGCGATTAGTCTGAACGAAGCCGCATGGCAGCCTCTACGTGAATCATCGCAGGCGATACTTCTACGCGCCATTGACCTGCTTGGCGCAGAAGAGATTGATGATGCGCAGTTGGTTTTGGTCGACGACCCCGTCAAGTGCCACAAGCTAGCGATTGAGGTAGAGGCGTCGGTGCCGCAGATTCAGCGCTTTTGGCTAAAGCCGCTTCAGTGAACGGCTTACGCGTTAATAAAATGCTGGCGGTAATAGCGCAACTCTTCGACCGATTCGCGAATATCTGCCAATGCCGTATGGAGCTGGTGTTTTTTGAATCCTGCGATCAGCTCCGGTCGCCAGCGACGGCATAATTCTTTCAAGGTCGAGACATCGACATTCCGATAATGGAAAAATGCCTCGAGGGTCGGCATGTGGCGCGCCATGAAACGCCGGTCCTGGCAAATCGAATTACCGCACATTGGCGACTTCCCCGCTGGTACAAACTGCTTCAGAAACGCCACCATCTCGGCCGACGCTTGCTCTTCGGTGACGGTTGATGCCTTGACCCGATCAATCAGCCCGGAGCGGCCATGGGTGCCCTTGTTCCATGCGTCCATGCCGTCGAGGACTTCGTCGGGCTGATGAATCACGAAGACTGGCCCCTCGGCCAGCACATTCAGGTTGGGGTCGGTGACGATGGCCGCGATTTCAATGACCCTATCGCGATCGGGGTCGAGGCCGGTCATTTCCATATCGACCCAGACCAAATTGAACTCGTTGGTGCCGCTCGGGGCCGCCTGATGCGCTTCGTTTGCTTGTGACATAATCTTAGCTGTTATCGCGTTGCGCCAATCCGAGCGTACGCCAAGTCTTCATTCTCGCACACGACACCGATGGATCCTTACAGCTTCTCGCTTCTGTTCGCCGCTTTTTTGGTTGCGACGCTCGGTACCAAACTATGGCTGGCCTCGCGTCACATCCAACACATTCTGCGGCACCGCGACGCCGTGCCTGAGCAGTTTGCCGCGAAAATCCCGCTCGCCGCACACCAGAAGGCCGCGGATTACACCGTCGCCAAGACCAAATTGAAAATTACGCTGCTGGTCGTGAACGCTGTGGTACTGGTCGGCTTCACACTGATGGGCGGGCTGCAGTGGTTGTCTGAAGTGCTGTCGCCAACCTTCGGCGTTGGTATCGCTTATCAGCTGGCCCTGGTGGCAGCAGTGAGCATTATTTCCAGCCTGATCGATCTGCCGATTGATTACTACAAGCAGTTCACGCTGGAAGAGCGCTTCGGCTTCAACAAGATGACGCCGGGCCTGTTTTTCTCGGATCTGATCAAGCACAGCGTGGTCGGTGCCGCGATTGGTTTGCCGCTGCTGTGGGTCACCCTGACGCTGATGGAAAAATCCGGTGATCTCTGGTGGCTGTATGCCTGGCTGCTGTGGTGCGGGTTCCAACTCTTCATGATCGCGTTTTACCAAAGCCTGATCGCACCACTGTTCAACAAGTTCACACCTCTGGAAGATGAAAGCCTGCGTACCCGTATCGAGGGCTTGATGCAGCGGGTTGGCTTCGCCAGCAAAGGTTTGTTTGTGATGGATGGCTCGCGCCGTAGCGCACACGGCAATGCTTACTTCTCGGGCTTTGGCGCTGCCAAGCGGATTGTGTTTTTCGATACCCTGTTGTCGCGTCTGGCACCGAACGAGATCGAAGCGGTATTGGCCCATGAGCTGGGCCACTTCAAACTAAACCATGTCGTCCAACGTTTGCTGATGATGTTCGCACTGTCGCTTGGCTTTCTTGCCCTGCTCGGTTGGCTCAAAGGCCAAGTGTGGTTCTACACTGGTCTGGGTGTCACACCACTATTGAATGGCAGTAACGACGCCATGGCGCTGATTCTATTCATGCTGGCACTGCCAAGCTTTACTTTCCTGTTCTCGCCATTGATGTCGATTACCTCGCGCAAAAATGAGTTCGAGGCAGATGCCTTCGCCGCACAACACAGCAACTCGAGCGATCTGATCTCGGCCTTGGTCAAGCTGTACGAAGACAATGCCTCGACGCTCACCCCGGATCCGCTGCACTCGGCATTTTATGATTCACACCCACCCGCCAGCGTGCGGGTACAACGACTGCTGTCGGCCTAAGCCTATGACCCTAGACCAGTTGCTCGCTGCTTCCTGCCGTCACCTCACTGAGGCCGCGACCGAGCAACAACTCAAGGATGCGCTTGCGGTACTTAGCGACTGGTCTTGTGTCGACGGCCAGCTGCAGCGTCAATTCCAATTTACCGACTATCACCACACCATGGCGTTTGTGAATGCTGTGGCTGGCATCGCGCACCGCGAAGATCATCACCCCGAGATGGTGGTCGGCTACAACCGCTGCACCGTTCGCTACAGTACGCATTCGGTGAATCAAGGTAGCGGCGGTTTGTCGCACAATGATTTCATCTGCGCGGCCAAGATCGACCAGATCCCATCGCACCGCGCATGACAGCTCAGCTGGGCCTGATTGTTGCGGCCCATGGCCGTCACTATCTGGCGCAGTCCGAGGGACAAAAATGGCTGTGTGTCACGCGCGGAAAAAAACGGGATGTCGCTACCGGTGATCGGGTCAGCTTTGTGCCGACCTCTGCTGACCAAGGCGTCATCGAAGAAATCCTTCCCCGCACTACTTTTCTTTATCGCTCTGACCAGTACCGATCAAAACTACTCGCTGCGAATCTAACGCAGCTGATGATCGTGGTCGCCACCGAGCCGAGTTTCTCGGACGATCTGGTGTCACGCGCCTTGATCGCTGCGGAAGCGACGGGTATTTCGGCGCATCTGCTACTCAATAAAATCGACATCCGCGCACCGCTAGACGCCGCCCGCGCGCGTCTTGCCAACTACGCCAAGCTCGGCTATCCGGTGCATGAGATGAGCGCGGTGACCGATCCGACGCATACCCTAGCGATCCTGCAACCCTTGCTAAAAAATCAGTCCACTATCCTGATCGGGCAATCCGGCATGGGCAAGTCGTCGCTGGTGAGGCTGCTGGTGCCTGATGCGGACATCGCGGTGCGCGAGATATCGCAGCGACTCGATACCGGCAAGCACACCACCACCTTCACTCGGCTGTACAGCATCGATGACCACAGCGCAGTAATTGACTCGCCGGGCTTTCAGGAATTTGGCCTTCATCACCTGACCGAGGGCATGCTGGAGCGCGCGTTTCGGGAGTTTGCGCCGCATCTTGGCCACTGCCGCTTCACCAATTGCCATCACGCGGCCGAGCCGGGCTGCGCTGTCACCGAAGCGGTAGCACGCGGCGAGATCGAGGAAGTACGCCATGCCTTGTATCTGCAACTACGGCATGAGTCTCAGCAGCAGCCGGGATATCGCTGATTCGCACTGGCGACGACTGCCTTTCGCGAATAAAACCCTTTATAATCCAACAAGTTAACAATTCGGCGGCAGCCGCTGGCTGGCCGCCGATTTCATTTATGGCAATCCGACACTATCTGACGTTT
>JAIXQK010000049.1 GCA_027485795.1 Oxalobacteraceae bacterium | reverse complement strand
CCTGCTGACGATAAAAATCACCCAGACCCTGGTAACCGTCACCCGTATCAGGATGCTCACCACCCGCCACCTTCTCTCGAATCGCTAATGACCGCTCATACAGCGGCAGCGCTTCGTCGTATCGGGCGAGATCTAAGTAGGTTAGGGCGAGGCCTTCTAGTATGTGTGCTACATCAGGATGCTCAGGGCTAAGAGCCTTTTCATCAATCTCTAGTGAAAGCGTATACAAACGCACTGCTTTATCGTACTGACCGAGTGCTTTATAGTTATTAGCCAGCCCGAACAACGAGGCTGCAACTAAGAAGTGCCCGGCACCCAAAGCCTTTTCTCGGATCAACAACGAACGTTGAAGGAGCGGCAAGGCAAGATCGTATTGGGCGAGTTTTGTGTAGCCAAAAGCAAGATTGTATAAAGCGATTGCAACCCTCGGATGCTCGGGTCCAAGTACCTTCTCATAAATCGCTAATGACCTTTCATGTAGCGCTCGGGCCCGATCGTATTGAGCAATAACACTATAACTATTAGCGAGATTGTTCAATGTCAGCGCCACCTCGGGATGCTCCGGCCCAAGTACCTTCTCTTTAATTGCTAAAGATCTTTCATATATTGGCAAGGATTGATCGTATTGGGAGAGCCTTTGGTAGGTAGCACCAATGTTATGCAACAAGGTCCCCACATCCTTGTGATTAGGGCCAACAACTTTTTCAAAAATCAGCAAAGCCTGCTGATAAAGTGTTAGTGCTTCGCTATATTGGGCTAGATCATAGTGAATGTTAGCGATATTATTCAACGTCCTCCCTATGGCGGGATGGTCGTTACCAAACGCCCTCTCTCTTATTATTCGTGCGCGTTGATGTAATGACAATGCGTGGTGATGTTGACCAAGCTCATAGTAGACAAGCCCGAGATTATTTAACGTCTTCGCAAGATTTGGATGCTCAGAACCCAGAGCTTTTTCAACGATAAATAATGTACGCTGATAGTGAGCTATGGCTAGGTTGTATTCCCCAATTTGATAATAAGCGGTTGCAAGGTTTTGTAATGCGTCACCCACATCGGGATGCTCTGAGCCAAGTGCTTTCTCGAAAATAATCAAGACCCGACGATAAAGTGATATCGCTTGGTCGTATTGGGCATTGGCTGCGTAGGTAAGTGCAAGATTATTTAGCGTTTTAGCCAGAGTCGGGTGCTCTGGTCCTTGTGATTTATTCTTAATTAAAAGCGCGCGCTCAAAACTCGATATAGCCTGGTCATATTGGGATAGACCTCTGTATGTATTACCGAGTTTGTTTAACATGGTCGCCACCATAGTATGCTCTGAACCCAGCACCTTCTCCAGAATCGCCAATGAACGCTCATATAGCGGAACGGCTTGGTCGTACCTACCGAGATAATAGAAAGCGTCGCCCAATGCCTCGCTTTCTTCGGCTACCTCTATGCTCCCCGAACCAAACGTGCGCTCGGTCATTTCATGCAACTGCTCGTGGAGCCGAATCAACTCGGCATTATCTTTCTGCTCTTTTGCAGTAGCGATAGCTGCTTGCAATGAGCTTTTCTGCCGCTCGAATTCGGAATTTACTAGTACATTAGATTCAGCAGCTGCTGACGAGGACCCAACTATTATAACGACACAGATTACACAGAAAAATGCCTGCGTCCAGCCTAGATAATAGGATATTCTTCGATTCATTGACTTTGAATTCATTTTTCTCTTCAAACAGATCTTGTTTTTACTGCTCATAAATCAAACTTCGTCTGTCGAGCTTAGCTACCCATCCGCCTGGTCGCCGATACTTTAACCACAATCTTTTCATTCTCTTCTTCAAATTTCCAGCTAGATTTATCGATCGAGATCGTTTTGATAGCAGTTGTTTCGCCCTTAATAAGTAAATCTCCCATATGCCGCTGAACATCTGCGATCATGGCTGGATCCTCGATACCCTAACCATCCACTGTAATCGACTGCAGATCGATTTTTCCGTCGACTGTTTTTACGTAAAGAATATCTTCTGCAATAGACCACTCGGCTGTTGCTCGGTAGGTACCGGCGATCACCGTCTCGATTGCCTCGCCATTTTGGTTGATGCTTTCAGACGAGATCTGAAATGAACAGTCAGAGTTAACAGACTTGTTCGGAAAATAACCCTCCTTGCAGCTTATCTGCATCAAGCCGCCGGGAGAATCAGACTCACTTGGAAGCTCCAACTCCAACGCATATTCCCACTACCCAACAAGGTAGGTTTCCAAGTCCCGTGAGCAAGCCACTAGGCTAGCCTAGATGCTGAACGCGGCTATCACACTTTTGAGTGAACCACCAACGTGATTTAAATTAGGGATTTTCAAGTGACCACCCTCTCCTGTTTACGATTAAATGACGCCACAATCTCAAGCTAGAGACTCGTTAGGTGCCTGTATATCTTGGCGGCGAGGCCACCTTCGACGCTACTGAAAAATGATCTGAACTACGAATCGCATCATAAGATGGATGCCGACAGATAGCCACGACGTAGACCAAAATGCCGTTTTCGAAAGCGACTTATTAAATCAATAACAATTATCTTTTCTAAATCGAAATTGATTGACACCGCATTGAAGAATGCTAGATTAAGCACTCGTTTCTCTTTTAGAGCGACCGGTGGGTGTCCGCGGAAGAGTCTTGTATGCTGCTGAGTTGAGCCTTTAGGCCGATAAGCAGTTTTGGATTGTCGATTCAGGTCCCCATTGATTTGAGGTTTCGCTAACCAACTTCTCTTGCTAGGAGTCAGACATGCTTAACAAATTAATCACTTCTTGGTATGCCGAATTGACCGAGATCGTTCATTGGGTCGTATTGATACTCGCAGTTTGGTTTATAGCCGCTGCAGATCCTGAGCAATTTCCGGGACCGTCTAAGTGGATTATCGTTGCCGTTGTCGGTATGCTTTATGTACTGATTGCCGGCGCCTTTACGACGTTCATTCGTATGAACGAAAATCTGGAAGCGATTCGCGAACAGCTCAACCGTCAGTAGCTGGATTAAGCAAAAAAAGGGGGCTCTATGAGTGACGACTTTCGCTTGAAGGATGGACGGCTTATTACGGAAGAGCAGCACAGGAAAGAGTTTTTAACTGCCTTCCAGGTTCGTACGGCTTCTCAGTATTCGTACATGACGATCCCTGCTGGACTAATCACCGCAGCAGTAGTTTTTATTTCACTGTTGCGCTCCGATTACCCATGGTTCTGGTCGTTAGTTGGCGCAGCTGTTAGTGGATTTTTAGTTTATCTGTACATAATTCCATTAATCCTACTTTGTTTGCTGGCGATTGTTATTTTTGCACTCTACCTAATAATCTCCGCCACGAACGGATTTGGTTAGGCATAACACAATGCTGGGACCCGGTTTTTATGGGTATTATATTCAGTAGTATCCACAGTGATTCTTTACTGCGCTTCGATTGAAAAATATGAGTAACTATAGCTGCCCGAGATGCTCGGAATCAGATTCGGTGCAAAAAGCATTTAGCTGCAATAACTGCGGTGGCATGGTCGGAGCTGGGGGGGGATACTCGAACTTTATGGGGAAAAAAATTTTTTCTTCATTGTTTTGTATCGACTGTGGACTTCCTCAATTCTTGAACTGTCCGAGGTGTGGCACTTTGATTACTGCCCAATGCGTATGGGAGCTAGAGGAAGCAGAGAAAAAGAAAAGTTCTACTTGGTCTTGGCTTTTTTTCGGCATATTAGGTATTGTTGCCTTGTATCTATTGAATTAGAACTGCGGCCCTACCGCGATATTGGCCAGGCAGATTAACGAAATGAGTTCCTAGCACAGACTAAAACTAGTTTTCTCTGATAGTCTTTAGTTTAGTACAGCTTAGATTCATCTAACCTGCGTTACTCAGGTCATCAATCGGAGCTTGGGAGGCTCGTAAGACATAACCTATTCCATTTGAGTTCGGGAATGCAGAACACGTAAAATCTCGATGAAACAAGATCAGATGCAACATACTTTGTGCAGAAAGACCGCGAAGATGGCAACCACATTGAAACTTTTATACATATCGGTGTTGATTTTATTTCCTATGATGGGATTCGCATATGAGGCCTATTATGATCCCGCAGCCAAAACCACAAAGATAGTGGCACTCATGAATATTGATGAGCCGTACCCATTATGCACTCAATATAAATTCAAAGGAACCATAAGCAAAGTGTCCGGAAAGTATCCTACGATTGAGATTTGGATTAGGAATGGGAAAAATACAGAAGCTTTTGATTTGGAAATCGGTGAATTTGATATGGCTACAATAAGAAGCCTTGATAGCTTAATATCTCCTGGAAAGAAAGTTATCGCAGAAATTCAACGATGTGGCTCTGGAGCAATACCCAGCCCTATATCTATCAAGTTAGATCGTTAATTGGAGCTGGAGCTTACATTGACTGAAAATTGTGACCTGCGTTAAATAATGATCCAATGCTTGTGAGAGTTTTTCGTCTAGCTTGACTTCAATCAGCCGGCGTTTGAGATACCCGAGTTTTTAATCCGGCCGGCGAATGAGCCGCGCTGGTCTTGGCAACGACTGCGGGAAGGATTGGATACCCTCGGCCAGTGTGTGGTGCGTGGTGGTTTGCCGAGTGCCTCGCTTTGGTCAACGAATGCTGCGTCCTTGCCTGCAGGATACGCATGGCAATCTGCCCGACGGGTTGGTGCGGATTGATCGCCCACTGCAGCGAAATTATTAACTTCGTTCTACCTCTTCACTTCCAGGATTCGCTTTGCAGCAGCTTCGATTAGCCTTCATCGCTTTTTTTCTCGGCTGGATTGGTAGCCTTCATGGAGTATATGCCGAGCCAATTGATCCGCCCTCTGTTCAAGAGCGTGTACACCGGCACATCGAGGTGGATGCCCGTGGCCGGTACACCGAGACGATTGAGCGGGTCTCGCGCATCATGAATGAGTATGGGGCAGATCGGTTCGGCCGGCATTCTGTCAGCTACAAAACCTCACAACAATCCATGCGGGTGATAGCTGCCAAGGTGATTCAGCCGGATGGCAAGGAACTGCGGCTAGCGAAAGACTGGATCAAGCACACGCGGTCAGGTGAGAACGATGGCCGTAGCTTTAGCGATGAGCAAACTGCGGTGGTGGTATTCCCCCACGTGATGGTGGGCAGCCGGTTGTACAGCAAGCACGTGCTGCGGCATTTCAAAGCAGAGAAGCCGGGGGAGTTTTCTATCAAACTCAGCTTGTCGCCGCACATGGTGTATGAAGATTCACAAACTACATTACGCGCGCCCAAGTCATTAAAGCTGCTAGTCAACCATCGCGGCATGGAGGGCGGCATCATTCATGAAACAGCGCGCCACGTCACCTACCAGTTTAGGATCAAGCAACTGGTTGCACACAAGCCTGAGAATGATGCGGTGGATTATGAAGACTTTGCACCCTACCTCATCTTTACCCAGGCGCCGGACTACCTAGAGATTGGCAGGCAATACTTGCGCGCGTCCGCGCCTAGGGTTCGCATTACCCCAGAGATCCGCAAACTCGCCATGCAGCTGACCGCTGATGCAAATAGCGAGATTGGCAAGGCGAAGTTCTTATATGACTGGGTGTCGCGGAATATCCGGTACATATCTACCACCGTGGGTGATGGTGGTTTTGTGCCGCGCGATTCTGCATATATTTTTAGCCGCCGGTTTGGGGACTGCAAAGACCATGCTGTGCTTCTAGAGGCGATGCTACGTGCCGTGGGTATTGAGAGTACTGCGGCACTGATCAATCTAGGCGAAGCGTTTGAGTTGAACCCAGGACCTGCTGCAAATAACCCGATTAATCACGTGATTACGTACATCCCCTCACTGGACTTGTACTTGGACTCGACCGCGCAGATCGTACCTTTCGGGAAACTCGATGAAGATGTTTTAGATAAGCCCACGGTATTGGTAGCGTTGAGCCGCTATGGCCGCACCCCTAAGATGCAGGCAGCGGACAACTCGGAGGTATCCCGGACCGTATTGGTCCTGAATGCTGACGGTGAGATTGAAGGCACCACCAACGCCACGATGTCTGGCACCCTAGAGATCAATCGGCGCTTTGCCTACTTTGCTGGTTTATCCAACCGGATGGACACCACGATCAATGAGCTGCTGCTCCGATTTAACGAAATTGGTCGTGGTCACCTTGAAGTTACCGCTTCGAGTAAAACCGACCTGCCCTACCGCTGGGACGCACAGTTCTCTTTGGAACCCATCGCAGATCTAAAGCGCTCGGGTGCGTTCATGATCCCAGTGGGGGCAACCCCAGGCTATATCGCTGAAAAAACCCTTCACAAGCCGCTAGATAAGCGAGAGTTTCCTTTTGTGTGCGAGTCAGTCACTGCTGAAGATTATGTGACGCTGAAACTGCCTGAAAATATCGAGATCGAATCGATACCAGCCGATGTGACGCATCAGAGCGCTCACGTTCGCTACACCGCCCGCTACCAGCAGATACCGGGCGCGTTGAAGGTAGAGCGCCAGTTGGTGTTTGACTACCCTAGCCGCAAATGCCCAGCGGAGTATCAAGCGGAGGTAGTGGAGTCATCGCGGGTGATCCGCGCGGATTTCAAGAGTGCGGTGGTGTTTCGAGCCAAGTGATGCGCACGGATGATGATTGAATCGTATGTGATTGGGTTTGCAGAGGTGAAGCGCTGTATCGCCAGCCTGCGGCCAAATGACTTCGTGCTGGTGAGCGAAAATATCTTCATGTTGCGCGAGAAGGCAACTACCCTGCCCGACGATGTGTTAAGTAGTACCACGCCGAGCAATCATCCTGAGGCGATGCTGATCATCAATAAAAACTACGCCAAAGATTTGATTCTCGATTCAGACGTGTTTGCGTTTCGAAAACCGCCGAACGACGTACCCAGTCTGGCAGGTGTGACGCTACATCTTTCTTTTGCCGGACCGAATCTGTTAGACCGGGTTAAAAAAGCGTGGTTTGTCTCGGGATCTTTGATCCTGCGAGAACATTTAGACGTAACTGAGAAAGACCAAGGCGTCACTTTTGTAGCGCCGCTCAGTTGCCTATATTCTGGACACTTTTCCGTAAGAGTTGGCAAACGACTGTCAAGAACTTGGACAGAGCAAACAAAATGTTTTACAGGTAATCTGTCCAAACTCTGGACACCTGGTGAATGTACAAAGAAAATTCACACAAGGCAGTAACATCGCACAGTTCGTCACAGACCTCGATTTTATTGATTTAAGATATTGATTTTATTGTCTTTCTCAACAGCTCACGCATCTTTAAACTTAGCGATATTGCAAGTACATTAGATATCGTCTAGGCGAGGTAGCCAAGGAAAACAAGCGAAACATCATGCTGGGCGATGTTGTTAAATTTCTAAATCCGCTTTCGGGTCGCACACATCAGGGAAATGTCGTTAATATCAACATAACAGATGTCAAGGTGCGCGAAGGTTTTACTACCTGGAACGTTCCTTCTAATTTGCTAAATATTTCTGAATAAACAATGGAATTTTTTTTATTGTTAATTGGTGCTATCCTGGTTATTGGAGCATTTTGGGATGCGACATCATGGATTGACAATTGGTTTACTGATAGAAGAATTGCCAAATTGACGGCCAAGGAAGCTATAGCCAACGACAAATTGTACGCGGAGTCGCAGAGAGAACATGCAAGAATAGAAAGTTTACCCAACCCGTGGATTGGCATGGACGAAGATGATTTACAAAATTGCAACTGGCACATAAATTATCATACGGACTGTTTGGAAACTATTAACGAATTAGGAATAGAAAGAAAGTACTATTATCAATTCAGGGGTTACTTGATTTTTCGCAACAAAAAGTTAATAGAAATACAACGCAATGTGTACTAATCCGTTGGTCGCAGGTACAAAATTCACACATGGGTATCGCTTTACACAGCTTGTTGCACAGTGTAATTAAGCTATTATAAGTCATTGTTTTTATTGGTAATTTGGCGACCAACTACATCTTTTAATCCGTTGGTCGCAGGTTCAAGTCCTGCACGACCTACCAAATAAAACAAAGGGTTAGATGAAAGTTCATCTAACCCTTTTGTTTTTCAAGCTGCCATGTAACCACTATGCAAGCAATTCAAACACGCATGGTGGTTGGCAAGTTAGCGAACTATCTCTCGAGCGGTTGCGATACAAATGGCGGGTACTCCTCCGCTCTTATCGACCCACAATACCCGGCGCGAACCCTGATCAACTGCGGCTCCTGCATTCTGCTCATCATCCCTACTTTCCTACCCACATTCTCTGAGAGGTAGGCTGGCATTTCACCTAGCGTGAGCTTGCCATCATTATTGATATCTACATCACCTTGCATCCCACGCATTAGGTAGTCGCTGAATATGCCCTGTTTAAGCTCAGGAATAGAACTCGAGATTTGATCGTGTTGACTGGCTGTAAGAACTGTGAATTCGCCAGGAGACAGCCGATTCTCTGTACGAAGTGAAATCGCTCTTGCACTAGCCAAAAGTGTTTCGCATGATCTGGCTTATTCACTATAACGAGCATCCATGAAGATCGTGACGGAGCGTGGCCTGGCAAAACCGAAGCGCGGCGTTGATTTTTCTTACCGGAGTAGCGGTATCTTCAACAAGATCGCGATCTGCTTGTAGCGGCAAGATATACAGCCCCTGACCATCTACGGCGGGTAGTCCATGATCACTTTAGTAAACATAAACATCTGTCGTTGATTTCACACGACCACAACTGCTTGATCTTGACGATCTGTTGTTTAATTAAAATAGTTATTGGTTTGCAAAGTGCGCAGTCCTGCGGCGCATAAATAGCAGGGTTTGTAGAGTAATCGAGATCGGGAGAGCGCAGCCGTTGTAACGTCAGTAGTTAAGTCACAGGTGGCGCACTGCATCAAAAGCTAATGAGCCAAGATAAATCTTCGCAATTGCGCCTACCCCAGCAATCCTGTTGTGCGGCGCGGCGTCGCTGTTCCCTCTGAATGGCGACCCTAAAGTTGAATATAGAACGGGTAGCTCGCCAATTTGTTTTCACTGAGTTAAATTATTTGACAGCAGATGCCATCGATCGCTATCTTACCGAACAGGGACAAAGAAAAAATCGCGTTTAAGCACCTACTGAGGAGTACATAATGTCCAAACGAATAGCGGTTATCGGAGCCGGGCCCTCGGGCCTCGCACAACTTAGAGCGTTTCAATCGGCGAAGGCCAAGGGCGCCGACATCCCGGAAATCGTATGTTTTGAAAAGCAGGCCAATTGGGGCGGGCTTTGGAATTATTCGTGGCGGACAGGCCTGGACGAACATGGTGAGCCCGTCCATAACTCTATGTATCGGTATCTTTGGTCCAATGGACCGAAAGAAGGGTTGGAATTCGCCGATTATTCATTCGAAGAACACTTCGGTAAACAGATCGCGAGTTATCCGCCGCGCGCTGTGCTGTTCGATTACATTGAAGGGCGGGTAAAGAAAGCTGGAGTCCGAGATTGGATTCGATTCTCGACTTCTATTCGTTTTGTTCGATATGACGAGAAATCCGAGACGTTTACGATAACAGCACATGATCTAGTAAACGACCGGATGTATGAAGAGATTTTTCATCACGTGATTGTCGCTTCTGGTCATTTTTCGACCCCGAACGTGCCGGAGTTTCCGGGCTTTTCTAATTTTGGTGGCCGAATCCTTCACGCCCATGATTTCCGCGATGCGCTCGAGTTCAAGGGTATGGATATCTTGATCATTGGAACGTCTTACTCTGCCGAAGATATTGGCTCTCAGTGCTGGAAATATGGTGCGAAATCGATTACGGTTTCTCATCGTACTGGCCCGATGGGATATGGATGGCCAGATAATTGGCAGGAAGTTCCTTTGCTAGAGCGCGTTGAAGGAACGACAGCCTTTTTCAAAGATGGCACTTCGAAACACGTCGACGTCATCATTTTATGTACTGGCTATAAGCACCACTTCCCCTTCTTGCCTGACGATCTGCGCCTCAAGACTGCGAACCGCCTTGCTGCAGCAGACCTCTATAAGGGTGTGACATGGGTTCACAATACCAAATTGTTCTATCTCGGAATGCAGGATCAATGGTTCACCTTCAACATGTTCGATGCACAAGCATGGTGGGTGCGAGATGTTATTCTCGGCCGAATCGCGGTTCCAACGGATAAGGCTACGCTCATCAGGGATGTTACGGATCGCGTTGCGCGGGAAGATGCTGGCAAAGATGCACATGACGCCATTCATTATCAGGGCGACTATGTGAAAGAGCTAATCGCAGAAACCGACTATCCGTCGTTCGACGTCGATGGCGCTTGCGAGGCCTTCTTCAAGTGGAAAGGCCACAAGGTCGAGGGTATTATGACTTTCCGCGACAATGCTTATAAATCAGTTATCACTGGCACGATGGCACCGATCCATCATACGCCGTGGAAGCACGCCCTCGAGGATACGATGGAAAGCTACCTGAATAACTAGTTCCAGCCGCAGAAAGTGTGACACTACAGCATTGGACTAGCGGGACATTGTTCGGTTGCCGCCGGAAAGATAGGTTGTATCGAGGGCAGTCACACTTTCGCGAAGTTTTTTCGGTTGAAGCCGTGTCGCGATCGATCTGTTGAGTGTTCTGACATACATTAAATGCATTGCGGCGCAACATCGTCGAAGGCCTATCCCCACCCGTTAAGGAGCTGCCAGCGTCTGGCTCTCTGTAAATCGTGATTTGTTTGCCGCTCGACCTCTGCTCTGTTTGGAGGCCTTTATTTCGTATTTGCCTCAAGTTTGCGGAAGTCTAAGGGGTCACGAACTTGGCGCGGACGAATAACAAGCGTCAAGCGCAGTGGTTATCATAATAAAAATGACGCTGATTGGTGCCTATTGCTGATGTTGACCAGGGTCAGACAAAAGAAGAAAGTTTCAGGCTCGCAAAAAATGCTTTGCTGAGCGCAAAGTTTGGTTCAAACTAAAGCTAACTTGGTTGTTATCTGAACATAATGATTCGATAACAAGCTAGCGAAGCCGCTCCTGTGTGCACACCGCAATTGAGATGATTCACTTTCTGCCAAGTTGATCAGCATCGATTATGGATGCAGCCCACAATAACTAATAGCAAATAAAAAGAGAGGTATTCCAATGTCAGCTGAAAATGTGCCTGGAGAGTTGCATCGTTCACTTGATTGGAAAGGCGCTTTCTGGGTCGCCGCAGGTGTTCCTCCGCTTGTTTTGTTTTCTATCGGTGGGATTGCTGGTGTCGCCGGTAAAGCAGCCTTCGTTGTCTGGATGGTCTCGATGACAATGGGCTTTTTACAGTCCTTCACATATGCCGAAATTGCAGGGATGTTCGGCAGTAAATCCGGCGGCGCATCTGTGTATGGTGCGACGGCATGGTTACGCTACTCAAAACTCGTGGCGCCACTATCTGTCTGGTGCAACTGGTTCGCATGGAGCCCGGTACTATCCCTCGGTTGTGCGATTGCGGCTGGCTACATTCTAAACGCACTGTATCCAATTCCTGCCGGGGATTCACAAGCGGTCATTGACTGGGTCGCTGCCAACGCTTCAACATTAACAACAGCGGATCCACGCGTGGTTGAATGGCTTGCCGCGAATTCTGGCGCCACGGCGGAGGACGGAATTAAAGCCCTGCTTACGCTTGACGGTGTGGCCGCCTTAACCCCGGCTATTCGCACTTGGGAAGCAGTTTCTATTGGGATCCCAGGTCTAGGTCTGCTTCACTTCAATGCGACCTTCTTGATTGGCGCAGTTTTGATGCTGGTGATTTTTGCAATCCAACACCGCGGTATTGCCTCCACCGCATCGGCTCAGAAAGTACTTGGCATCGTTGTTCTGGTCCCTCTGTTATTAGTTGGCCTTGTACCATTGCTAACTGGTGCCATTGATGGCGCCAACGTGACCGGTATTGTCCCGCCAGCTACTGCCGGCGCTGTCGGTGAAGGCGTTTGGAACAATGGTGGTTGGACATTGTTTCTAGGCGCTCTCTATATCGCCGCTTGGTCGACTTACGGCTTTGAAACCGCGGTTTGTTATACCCGCGAATTGAAAGATCCTAAGAGAGACACGTTTAGAGCGATATTCTTCTCAGGCTTACTGTGTGCGGTATTTTTCTTCCTTGTCCCTTACGCATTCCAAGGCGTGTTGGGTCATTCAGGCATGCTTGCGCCAGGAATCGCAGATGGCACCGGGATTGCAGAAGTACTCGGAGGCATGGTCGGCCACAGTAAAACTGTTATTCAAATCTTTGTCATTCTGATGATTCTGGCGCTGTTCTCGGCAATCATGACTGCTATGGCCGGATCATCACGCACCCTGTACCAGGGCTCACGCGATGGCTGGCTACCAAAGTATCTTAGTCATGTGAACGAAAATGGGGCGCCGACTAAAGCGATGTGGACGGATTTCGCATTCAATCTGTTCTTGCTGGCTCTGGCGTCAGATGCAAGCGGATATTTCTATGTTCTAGCTATCTCAAACGTGGGTTATATCCTGTTTAACTTCCTGAACCTGAACGCCGGTTGGATCCATCGGATTGACTCGGGTCACATTGAGCGTCCTTGGAAGGCCCCTACATTTCTCATAGGCGTAAATACTGTGTTGGCTTTCGTTAACGCACTGCTACTGGGAGCCGGGGCCAAGGTTTGGGGCTACTCAAGCGCACTCTGGGTTGGACTGATCTTTGCCGCTCTTATTATTCCAGTGTTTCTTTATCGACACTACATTCAGGATGGTGGCAAGTTTCCTCCGGAGGCACTTGAGGATCTTGGATTATCGAATGGTGATCTAGGCGAGAAACGGGCTGGCATGCTGCCCTACCTCGCTCTGATATTAGGAGCACTCATTGTGCTGTGGGCGAATTGGTACTTTGTACTGCCAACCTGAGCCGGCGAATTGTACAAATAAGGAAAGGCAGCCTTTGGCTGCTTTTTTTTGAAATTGTTTGAAGCGATTTATCCCTGCAATAAATTTTTTTGAAAATTTGAATGTGCAGGTTGGGCTTCATTCTTAATGATTTCCAGCAGTGCAGAATTTTTTATTCAACGGGAGAAGACAGATGACAAATTCTTGGAGATTTTCGGCCCTCGCAGATCGTCACCGCGCCCTCGGTTCGAATCTTGAAGATTGGAGCGGCATGGGCACTGCCTGGAGTTACGACGCTGATCCGGACGCGGAGTACATGGCGATTCGCACCAAGGCTGGACTGATGGATGTTTCTGGCCTGAAGAAGGTCCACATTACAGGGCCCGCCGCCAGTCATCTGATCGATCGCGCTACCACACGTGATGTTGAAAAATTGATGCCAGGGAGGGCCGTGTATGCCTCCATGCTGAATGATGCGGGTAAATTTGTTGATGACTGTGTGATTTATCGCACCGGCCCCAATGCTTTCATGGTCGTGCATGGCTCTGGGCAAGGCCATGAGCAACTAACCATGGCGGCAACTGGCCGTGACGTATCGGTGCGCTTCGATGATAACCTTCATAACCTTTCGCTACAGGGCCCGCTAGCCGTAGACTTCCTCGAAAAACACGTCGAACGCATCCGTTCTTTACCGTACTACAGTCATACGCATGCTTCGCTTTTCGGTAAACCAGCGATGATCTCTCGCACAGGTTATACCGGCGAGCGCGGCTACGAATTATTTGTACGGGGTCAAGATGCTCCCATGGTTTGGGATCGTATTCTCGACGAAGGAAAGGCCATGGGAATTATTCCATGCCGCTTCACTACACTCGATATGTTGCGGACCGAGAGTTATCTCTTGTTCTACCCCTACGATAATTCAGAAATGTATCCTTTCGAGAATGAAAGTCCAGGCGACACGCTGTGGGAACTTGGCCTCGATTTCACTGTATCAGCCGGCAAAGTTGGTTTCCGGGGCGCGGAGGAGCATTATCGTTTGAAGGGCAAAGAGCGCTTTAAGATCTGGGGTCTAAAGTTCGAGGGCACCAATGTGCCGGGAAATGGCGCGCCGGTTTTCAAAAATGGGGAAAAGGTTGGGCTTGTCACTCAAGCGATGTACTCGCCATTAAATAAGCACAACATCGGGATTGCACGTCTTCCGGTAGATTGTGCCAACAATGGGACGAAGCTCGTCGTTAGATGTGGAACGCACGGAGAAATCCAAGCTACCACCTCCCCCATGCCTTTCTACGATGTCGACAAAAAGCGCCGGACTGCAAAGGACTAAGCCTCGATGTGTGCAGTCTGACGTCCATCGAGCGTGTGCACTGTCAAAGTTAACTTAGGATCATGACAAAAACACACTTTGAGCCTTCCATCCGCAGTCGCCCCGTGTATGGCGAATTGAAGCCTAAGCCCGGCTCGGGGTACTTGTTTGTTGCGGATGGTGAAGGAGCTAAAGCCATTCTTGAACTGTTTGATAAAGCCGGGGCAAGTGCAAAGAGCCTTTTGGCAAAATCACACATCATTTATATGCTAGGCCCGAATGGTGAGGATTTGGGCACGAACCTTGAGGCACTTGGAGCGGCGCAATATCATCGGAGTCCGAATTTCGCCTGTGCGCAACCACGTCTCAAGAAAGTGCTGTCAGATGCCCACATGGGTCTACAAATTTACCTTGCCGGCACTGAGGGTCTAATCGGTCAGGCTCAGCGCGATGTAATGGAGGCCGGGCTGCCACATGATGCGGTTCAGACCGAGCATCGCGGATCAACCGTGCGCAGAGTACAGTGCGTCCATTGCAAAGGCATCACGGAAGATGTCCGCACCGACCCCTTTAAATGTAGCCATTGTGGCCTTTTCCTTTTCGTCCGTGATCATTACTCACGGAGAATAGCCGCATTCCAAGGTGTTAACATCGACGCCGAGGATCCGGGGCAAGTACCTGACGTGGTGGAGCGGTTTAAATGAGAGCCAAATCCCCGAGACTGTCTGTCACTGTCGCTGAGGTGGTGGAAGTCAACCCACTCATAAAACGGTTCCGTTTTGTTCGCACCGATGGTCAGGCAATGCCACCTTTTTCAGGGGGCGCTCATATCGTCGTCGACATGGATGATCACGGTACCCGGCGGCTCAATCCCTACTCCTTGATGAGCAACCCAGCCGATTTATCCGGCTACTCGATCTCCGTACGCCGAGACGACACTGGACGCGGCGGATCGCTTTTCTTGCATCAACAGGTCCGACAGGGTATGCAGATGCAAGTCAGCTACCCGGTTAATTTATTCTCACTTGATCAACGTGCAAAAAAGCATCTGATGATCGCAGGCGGTATTGGTATTACGCCCTTCATCTCACAGATGGCTCAACTCATGTCATTAGGTGGGCGTTTTGAATTGCATTACTCAGTCCGTAATCGTGAGGTTGGCGCTTATGTAGATGAGCTGAAGTCTCTTTACGGCGAGCGCATCCATGTCTATTTTGATGATGACGGAGACAAGATTCAGCTTGATAGCTTACTGGCGAGCCAATTTTTTGGGACCCATCTCTACGTTTGCGGCCCGAAAGGAATGATTTCATGGGTACGTTCAACTGCTGAAATGGCTGGGTGGCCCGACGGCAGTATTCATTCGGAAGAGTTTCTCGCGCCACCTGTAGGTGAACCGTTTACCGTAGAACTTCTACGTTCAAAAAAGACGATTACCGTTGGAGCTAGCCAATCGTTGCTTGAAGCAATGGAAGCAGCAGATGTCGAAGCACCCTACCTTTGCCGAGGTGGCGCATGCGGGCAGTGCGAAACCGACGTAGTTCGTCTCAATGGTCAACTAGAACACAATGACCATTGGCTAACCGATGAGCAAAAGGCCTCCAACCAGCTGATCATGCCTTGCGTCTCTCGTTTCAGAGGCAAAGACCTCGTTCTAGACCGATAGGAGATGACTGTGGAAACGGCGTTCAATGAAGAAACCTTCCGTAACGATTTCAGCTTCAAAAACTCAGCGAAGGCTATAAGGCGCTTCCCTTTCCCGTTTTCTGAAGATGGCTACATGTACACAGTGAACATGGAACCACATGTACCTGGTCCCAAAGGAACTGTTTTCGAACCTATGTTCGATGTAGATGAGCATTACCTGTCTGAGATGCATGATCGCGCTTTGGTGCTAAATGAGGACCCTCTTCGGTGTCAGTCGTTACCCCATATGACGCTGGCTGGCTGGGACCTGCTCGAATTGATTATGGAATCAAAGGCGCGGGATTATCCGGAGTGGTTCGAACTTCACAAAGACGGACAGGCATGGCATTGGATCAACAGGCCCTTGGGTATCGATCAGAAATTCACATTTCTTGATGAAAGTACGCTCCCTTACGGTCCGATGGAATATATTACGCGCCAGTCGCAAGGGGATTTCACGCTGCAAGACCAGCGAGATGAGAATCTCTGGATGGACGCCGGTATGGTCACGACACAGGCCGATTGGAGCCTTGATTTTGATATCGGCATGGGATTCCATGAATGGCATGCGCCAGTACCAAGGGCACATGAGATGGGTGTCTTTGATCGAGCACTAAAATTTTTGCTCAAATTACAGCATGGCGCGCCAGTTCGTCGATTCAACTGGACCCTCACAGTTGATCCACTGCTTGATACGAGCCCTGAAAATTATCCCAAGTGGGGGCCGATGCGCGCAGACATTCGGCCGGAAAATGTTGGCGAGCGTATGTATTTGCGCGTTGAGTTACAAACACTGTATCGTCTGCCGCGTTCAAATGGAATTGCGTTTGCAATTCGTTGCTATCTGATCCGTTTCGATGATCTGGTCACTATTCCAAAATGGGGGCGTCGCTTGCACCGAGTGTTACGCGACATACCTGATGATTTGGCAACCTATAAAGGTTTTTTACGTAATCGAAACAGCCTCGTTCAATGGCTTTCACAGTATGACGATGGCCTGCCAACATCCGTCGGGTGGATGCCTGACTGACTGAATGAACTAACTTGCCATAAAAAGACGGCCGATGAACAACGCCCAAGAAATCTAATAAGCACTTGTAGTTCCTGCACCTACTCCAGTTAGAACAATACAATATGGCCAGCGCCTAGGCCGAAAAAGCTGGTCGCGGCGCTTATATTTGATTTCACCTATGCCCGTATTGGGTAATTCGACCACCATCCGGTGAGCCAAGTCACTGAGCTGTTGCCGTGGAATCGAATATTCGATACTCACCAGCCGAAGATGTTTAATAGGTCATAGCCGTGTTTACCGGATGGTTACGGCCAAACGGCGTTTTGACTATCCGAGTGCGATACTTTCTTCGCGTCTGTTCTAACTGGCATCGAAGCGTTGCCGGCACTGTCGGCGCTAAACCATAGCAAGGTATTCTACGTTCAGATCAGCCGAAATCACATAAGTGCCAAGTAAATACCAACAATTTGAAAAGCGCCGGACGAAAATACATAAGACTTGCGGTAACAGAAAACCAAATATATTCTCTGGATTAAGCATCTTTTCTGCTCATGTGACATTTCTTTGGAGTTGGTGCAGTATGCTCGACAGCATTTACCCTGCCGTCCCTGTTGGACCACCGCCATCGAGCCGAATCGTGACCCCGGCCTCGATATCAATTCATTCGGGCGTCGAGTACTTTGAAGTAAAAGGTGCTGGAGCTATTTTGATTCCACTCACGACCGGAGATAACATCACCCTTCGAAATGTCGAGGGTGGTCAATCGACAGAGCTAGTGGCCGTTGATTCAGAGGGACGAATCGACACAGGTATGATCGGCCTGCCCCCCAACAGCATGGCGGAGGGTTTAAAGGCCTTGCTGTCTGGTGAAGCGGCGACCGGTAGCGGTCTAGGCGGTCTGCGTCTTGGGCTTGAACGTCGCGGGATCAATCTTGCCAAGGCAAAATCGGTCACACTATTCGGCGAACATACGCTTGCGGGCACGGAGGAGACTTTCGTAGCCCAGCGCGACGGCGTACTGGTGGTTGCAGCCCCTGGCGGCCCAATGGCACCCGACCAGCAGGATACCGCAACGCCCATTCGGGTTACGGTCCAACGAGCAACGGTCAGGACTGTTGCTCACTTTCCGCTCCCCGATCCACTCGCAGAGCCCATTCTGGATCTGAGAGTCAATTCTGCTACGGCCGAATCCTATTTTGTGAAAGCCGGCGACTTTATTCAGATCATTGACGTCGATGGTCGACAATGTACTGATTTTCAATGCTTCGCAGCGCGCAAACTTGATAAAGGACTCGAGCATCCGCTTGACGTGACGACATCACGCACCTTGATGGGCCATGCCTACTCGACGCCGGGTCTACATTCAAAATATTTTGATCACGAGATGGTGCCACTTGTTGAGGTCGTGCAGGATACAGTCGGACGTCATGACGCTTTTGCTATGGCCTGCACCGCCAAATATTACGACGATATCGGCTATCCGGGTCACATCAATTGTTCTGAAAATTTCAATAAAGCCCTGGCCAAACATGGCATTGCATCTCGCCGAGGTTGGATGGCCGTAAACCTGTTCTTTAACACCGGGATTGACGCGCATGGTGTGCTCTACTCCGATGAACCATGGTCTCGTCCCGGGGACTATGTGCTGTTCCGCGCACTTACCGATATCGTCTGCGTGAACTCGGCGTGTCCTGACGATACCTCACCAGCTAATGGCTGGTATTTGAGTGATATCCACGTTCGCGTCTATGAAGGTGCAGAAAAATTCCAACGTGCGATTGCCCGGCGGATCACGCCTAACTCGGAGCCGAAAATGACCAAGGACACCGCATTCCACGAACGTACTTCAACGCTTACCCGTCATGTCGTCGAATATAAAGGGTATTGGTTACCTCACGTCTATTCCTCGAACGGCGCCATAGAAGAATACTGGGCATGTCGCGAAAAGGCGGTTGTAATGGATCTCTCGCCTTTACGGAAGTTTGAAGTTACCGGTCCCGATGCCGAGATCTTGATGAATCATGTTTTGACCCGTGATGTCACCAAATTATCTATCGGGCAAGTAGTGTACTCGGCCATGTGTTACCCGCATGGTGGAATGATTGACGATGGAACACTCTTTCGCTTGGGACGCGACAACTTCCGTTGGGTCGGTGGCGACGATTACGGTGGTATCTGGATCCGTGAACAAGCCGAAAAGGCCGGTATGAAAGTGATGGTCCGCTCATCCACCGACCAACTCCACAATCTAGCCGTGCAAGGTCCGAATAGTCGAGAAATCATGAAGCGGATTATTTGGACTGCCCCACACCAACCCACGATTCAAGAGTTAGGTTGGTTCCGCTTCACAATTGGACGTATCGGTAATGCAGACGGCGCGCCTGTCGTTGTATCTCGGACCGGCTATACGGGAGAATTAGGCTTTGAAATCTTTTGCCATCCAAAGGATAGCCTAGCGGTTTATGATGCCGTCTGGTCGAACGGTCAAGATCTAGGTCTCAGGCCAATGGGTCTAGCCGCACTTGATATGGTTCGCATAGAAGCAGGTTTGATTTTCGCAGGCTACGATTTCAGCGAAGAGACAGATCCCTTTGAGGCTGGCATTGGTTTCACAGTGCCGCTGAAATCGAAAATGGCCGACTTCATAGGACGAGAAGCCCTCATCCGTCGCAAAGAGCACCCCTCCCGTAAACTGGTCGGGTTGCACATCGAGGCTAATGTGGATGTAGGACATGGCGATTGTGTGTATGCAGATCGGGCGAAGATTGGCGTTGTCACCTCTTCTGTGCGCTCCCCAATTCTGGGCAAGAACATCGCACTTGCTCGCGTTGACCTAGCCCATTCAGAAATCGACTCCCATCTAGAGATCGGAAAACTCGACGGACAACAAAAGCGCCTGCCTGCCAAGGTCGTTCCGCTGTCGCATTACGATCCTAAAAAAACGCGTCCCCAGTCTTAAGCAGTCCATGTTTAGGACACACAGGTTTGTACTCATCGCCTGCAAAATATCCGTGGCTTGCGCAATAGTCATGCGGTAATCCTTCCTCAGATTAGCGGAGGTCTGAAGTAGAATTTTCTCAATCGAAAGAGTTCTACATGAAGAAGTCGAGATTTACGGATAGCCGGTCTACTATCAGCCAAGACACCGCCCGCCCGACGGTCAGAGAAGCCTTCATCCGCGTGATGCGGGACTTGGGTATTAGTACAGTTTTCGGCAATCCCGGATCAACGGAGCTGTCCATGTTTCCCGAATTCCCCCAAGACATGCGCTATGTGTTGGGTCTTCAAGAATCCGTGGTTGTCGGTATGGCCGATGGCTATGCGCAGGCGATGGGTAAGGCTGCGTTGGTTAACCTTCACTCGGCGGTGGGTGTCGGCCATGCAATGGGCAATATCTTCACCGCATTTAAAAACCAGACGCCGCTGATTATCACAGCGGGCCAGCAATCTCGATCGATTCTTCCGTTCGACCCCTACTTATTCTCGTCGCAGTCAACCGACTTACCCAAGCCTTATGTGAAGTGGGCGTATGAACCAGCTCGTGCGGCAGATGTGCCGCTTGCCTTAGCGCGCGCTTATTACATGGCAATGCAAGCACCGCGGGGCCCGGTTTTTTTATCGATCCCGGCCGATGATTGGGATAGAGAAACCGACTGGGTTACAACGCGATCTGTCAGCCAATCGATCGGGCCCGATCCCACATTACTTGCAAAGCTTTCTGACGATTTAAACAAAGCAAAAAGACCTGCCATCGTGACGGGTGCAGGAGTAGCGCGCGACGGTGCGGTTTCACGCTTGATAAAACTAGCGGAGCTACACCAAGCGGCGGTGTATACCGCACCCATGAGTGCCCGATGCGGCTTCCCGGAACGACATCGCTTATTCATGGGCTTTCTACCCGCGATGCGCGAGAAAATCGTCTCGCTGCTGACGGGGCACGATTTGATTTTGGTATTGGGTGCCCCCGCATTCACCTACCACATTGAGGGTGCGGGCCCGCATATTCCACCCGAGGCCGCATGCTGGCAAATTGTGGATGATGCAAATACAGCCGCGTGGACGCCTACTGGAAACTCAATCATCTCTAATATTGACCTTGCGCTCGATGCACTGGTACCTACCAGTACGCCATCGACTCACAGGACATCACCGGCAAGCCGCGCTGTGCCGCCCGAGGCTGTACCCAGCTCACCAATGAGCGCTAGCTTCGTACTGCAGCAATTGGATCAAGTGCGTGGTGAACACGATGTGGTGGTCGAAGAGGCGCCCGGTACTCGCGCCACCATGCAGCAGTACCTGCCGATGGATGGCGAGGATCGTTTTTATACGATGGCGAGTGGTGGGCTGGGCTGGGGTATGCCAGCGGCAATTGGCATTGCCCTCGGTCGACAAAAGCTAGGCCTCCCGGGAAGAGTGATCGGGCTGATAGGTGATGGCTCGAGTATGTACTCGATACAGGCCCTGTACAGCGCGGCAGAACTTGGGCTGCCGATCACTTTTATCATTTTGAATAATCGGCGGTACGCAGCATTACAAGAATTTGCGCCTGTGTTTAAATACAAAGCGAATGAAAAACCCATTGGTACTGATCTACCCGGAATCGATTTCGTTCGTCTCGCCGAGGCACAGGGGGTAAAAGCCTCTCGCGTTGAAGAACCGCAGCAGTTGCAATCAGCCTTGCAAGGCGCACTACAGGCAGAGGGGCCTTGCCTGTTGGAAGTGGTTATTGCCTGAATCTGTTCGCATCGAGAATCCCAGGTGATTAGAGTGGCATCATCACCCTGGAAAGCTATAGGCTAGCGTTGCTGTATTCCGTAGCGCTCGCAAAATTGCGCTACGCTCATAATTGGGTATCGCTCAGATAGCTCTAGCAAGTCCTTATCGCCCGTGACCAAACATTCTGCTTGGTCACGCTCAAGAGCAGCGATGAGCCGGGCCAAGGCACTTGCCGAACTCAATGCATTTATCACGCTCGATGGCGATTAGTTTTATCTGCTTGCTTTTTCGTTAGCGATTAGTAACCAGCGCTCGCTAATCGGCGTTTGGCGCACGCAGTTGCAGACTCAAGCGGCGCGCGATCAAACTGGTCTCTTGCCAGCCGAGGTGCTGGTAGTAATCGAGCGCAGGTTGATTATCCAAGTCTGCCAATAACTGCGCGCGCGTAGCACCATGCTCGCTGGCCCACGCCAACACGGCCTGCAGCACCTGACGGCCAACCCCGCGCCTGCGCCAAGCCTGATGCACCACCATGTCCTCGATCCATGCCGAGTGTGCACCTTCTGCGGTTGAAAACACCAACTGCGCTGAACACATGGCGATCGCTTTACCTTCAGCGCACCGAGCCACCATGATGCAGGCATTCGGGCTGGCCAACACGCCTGCCAGACCCCGCACCTGACGCTCAGTGTCCGGCTTGAAATCCTGCTCAATGCTAAACAGCGCGGCGAGCAACTCAACCAGCGCCGGAATGTCAGCGCTGCTGGCTTGCTCGATTATTAACTCCCTCTCGCTCACTCGCGCGCCCTTCCGTAGATGATTACTGCCAAAAACAGGGTCGGGGTCTCGCTCAGCACTTCCGGGCCGTGCGGCACATCGCCGCGAAAGGTCAGCGTATCGCCCGGGCCCATCTCATAGGTTTCGTTGCCATGACGATAAGTCATGCGTCCTTGCAGCATGTAGATCAGCTCGGTACCCGGGTGCTGAAAGGTGGGAAATACCTCCGAGGCGTCGTCTAGGCTAATCAGGAAAGGCTCGAAGAGTTTTTCTGGGCCCTGGTCATAGGCCAGCAAACGGTAAGTGTGGCCGGAGCGGGTACCGCGCCGCACAACCTCCATGCCCTCTCCGGCTCGCACCAGCTGCGCGTTACCCTCAATGACATCCACATCGCGAAACAGGGCAGAGAGCGACATCCCGAGTGAGCGCGCCAATTTATGTAGCGTATCCAAGCTGGTGGCGCACTGCCCGTTCTCGATCTTGGACAACATCCCGCGCGAGATGCCCGCCAGCGTCGAGACCTCGGCAATCGTCAACCCGTGGGCCAGCCGCTTCTCTCGCAGCGCAGCACCGAGGTGACGCGCTATCGCCAAACCCTCGCCACCCACCGCCTCTTCGTTCGCAGCAGGCAGTGCCGAGGGTGCTGAACGCCTGTTGACCATGATTCCCCGTTTTCTCTAGTTGACCGAGCGAAAAAAGTTAGATATAAGAATAATTGTTTATTGTGACGAAACAAAGCCCCGCCGTCAAAGCGGCGCTTAACCAACCCAAAAGATACTGTCCTTATGCCCTTGCGACTGCTTAGATTTGGCCTCAGCCGCTCGCACCCCGAGCCGAGGATGTTCTCCACGCCCACCGACCTTCAGTCGGAGTATGACGTGGTCATTATCGGTGCCGGCGGGCACGGCCTAGCCGCTGCCTACTATCTGGCGCGCGACCACGGCATCAAACGTGTCGCGGTGCTGGAAAAAGGCTATATCGGTGGCGGTAACACCGGCCGCAACACCACCATCATCCGCTCCAACTACCTGACGCCAGAGGGCGTGAAGTTCTACGATGCCTCGGTGCAGCTGTGGCAGGACCTGGCGGAAGACTTCGATCTCAACCTGTTCTACTCGACCCGTGGCCACTTTACCCTGGCTCACACGGACTCGGCAGTACGCACCATGCGCTGGCGCGCCGAGGTCAATAAACACTACGGCGTTGAATCCGAGTTAGTAGGGCCGGATTTCATCAAGCGTGCCTGCCCGTCGATTGACATCACCTGCGGTGGTCATGCGCCGATACTTGGTGCGCTTTATCACGCGCCCGGCGCGATCGCGCGGCACGATGCAGTGGCCTGGGGCTATGGCCGCGGTGCCTGCAATCGCGGTGTTGAAATTCACCAGCAAACCGCAGTGACTGGCATTGACGTGGTCGGTGGCAAAGTGGTCGGTGTCCAAACGACGCGCGGCCCCATCAAAACCAGCAAAGTGCTGTGTGCGGTAGCTGGTTTTACGCCGCGTGTGACCGATATGGTCGGCATCCGCACGCCGCTCTACATTCACCCATTACAAGCCATGGTGAGCGAGCCAATGAAGCCATGGTTGGATCAGATTTTTGTCTCGGGCAGCTTGCACATTTATATCAGCCAAAGCGCGCGCGGCGAGTTAGTTATGGGTGCTTCGCTCGACCCGTATGAGGTGCATTCAACGCGCTCGACGCTCGACTTCACAGAAACCTTGTCGGCACATATGCTCGACATGTTCCCCTTCCTGTCGCATGTGAAGGTGAACCGTCAGTGGTCAGGCATGGCCGACATGACCCCTGACTTCGCGCCACTGATGGGCAAAACCGAGGTTGAAGGTTTTTATCTGGATGCAGGCTGGGGCACTTGGGGCTTCAAAGCTACCCCAGTGTGCGGCAAAACCATGGCGTGGACGGTTGCCAACGATAAGCCGCATGAATTGATCACCGGATTTTCTTTAGATCGCTTCCGCAATTATTCGCT
>JAIXQK010000116.1 GCA_027485795.1 Oxalobacteraceae bacterium | reverse complement strand
TCCTGCAGATTCACCACAAACGTATCGTTGCCCGCACCACCAAACAGCACGTCAAGACCACCGCCACCCGACAAGGTGTCATTACCTTCGCCACCGTCCAGCGCGTTGTTGTACCCATCCCCAACCAAACTGTCGCCACCCTTGCCGCCCAATACATTGGCCAGCCAGTCAAACGAGTCAACACCCAGCACTTCCTCACCCTTGGCATCGTACGCAACACCAATCCCCGCTGCCATGTTCACTTCCACACCACCTGATGACCACGCATACGAAAGCGTACCGATCGGCACTTTATTCACCAGTGGCTGACCAGGGATACCATGTCTTACAGAGATCTCGTTAAATCCTTCACCGCCTTGTACCACCGAGCTCGCATGTGCCCAGACCATGATTAAATCATCGCCCTTGCCACCATCATAGACATTGGCACCACCGGTGGTGGCTAGAATCACATCATTCTTCTCTGCACCCTTCGCATTCCACACACCGGTCTTCGCATCTTGCGTCGCATACACGGCGTTGTAGCGAACCGTGTCCGTAAGAACAGTTTGGCCATTGACGACATCGTATTGATTGCGTTCGTAAGCTTCGATCAGTCCTGTGTTGAGCACCATCAGTGGCGTCGGCGTCGCGGGGGATGGGACTTGGTCCTGCTCGATAAACACATGAACCCGGTTACTCGCGCCATCAACGTAGACATCAAGATCCTCCTGGTCGCCATAAACATTGAAGCGCACCGTATCTTCGCCAGCCGAGTCAGTAATGGTGATGGAGCGATCAACCGATATATCATCAATCACATAAACATCATTCCCCGCACCACCATCCATCGTGATCATCTCGATCACTGGGGCGGGGCTCGGGCTCGGCGTTAACTCATTTGGCCGTGATGCCACCAAGGTGTCGTTGCCCACACCACCCATCAAGGTGTCATTACCACCGCCACCCACCAAGCTGTCGTTACCCTCACCACCCTCTATTGAATCACCCACCAAAGAGCCGGTGATGGTGTCGTTACCCTTGCCACCATTGCGATCAAACCGCTGGGTGTTATCCCGAGGACGCAAACCATCATCAAAGTCGGAGGGAACCCCTAGCTGACTGAGCAATGTCACGGGCATCGACTGCATGAGATCAAGGTCATTCTCGGTGCCAGTGAAGATCAGTCCCTCGATATTGCGTAGGACTACATTCTCTTTAGTCACCATGCCGGGTAACACTGCCTTCGCATCAATCCGATAATCTGTCTGAGATAGTCGCGTAATGGTGTAATCACCCTCAGCACCACTTAGGGCGATCAAGTCAAAACCTTCATTACCATCAATGGTGTCGGTACCGCCTGTCATCCTATTGAGCGAGTCAGCAATCGTGAAGCCCGCACCGGCGCCCAGTAGCTTTATATTTTGATTAAACAGGAAAGCGTCATCACCCAAGCCACCCGACAGGATATCGTTACCTGAACCTCCTGCCAGCCAGTCGTTACCCGCACCACCGATCAGCGTATCGGCGCCATCTGACCCAAAAATGGAATCGATACCTGCGCCACCATCAAGCTTGTTCGCGGCGCCACTGCCAATTATGGACTCGTCAAATTTGTTGCCAGTTAGATCGGCCTTCGCTTCCGCTACCGACGTTGTCATTTGCAGAAACTTACTAGCCAACTCTCCGGCTGCTATCAGTGTCTCGAGCCTAGTAGCGTCCATCGAGATCCAGCTAGCCGCTACGATACCGACATCTTCATCACGATCGGGACCTTGGTTGACCTCGCCTGATTCGAGAACTTCTACGACAACATCACCGGCATCATCAATCCAATAGCGATCATGACCACTGCCGCCTGTCATCGTGTCTTTACCTAAACCACCCCATAAGGTATCGCGACCGTCTCCGCCAATTAGCCAATCATTACCAGCGCCACCATCAATCGAGTCATCACCGCCCAAACCAGCCAATGAGTCACTACCTTCGCCGCCCCGAAGCGTATCGCCCAAACGATCTACACCATAGATCGTGTCATTACCTGCCAAGCCATCGATGTTGGCAGGACTACCCGTATAGCTAGTATCGGGTACGAAACTATTGCCGTTCATACTGCCACTACCACGTCGGTAAAGCATATCGTTACCGCTGGACGCAGCACCTGACAACAGATCGCCAACCGTAACAATCTGGGCGCCATTAAGGCTGTCCCGCATCTCGTCGCCAATCGTATCAAGCGGATCAGAAAAGAATGCAACTCTCTCAACGTTCGCCAGCGTCAGCGTCTCACTACCACGCGACAACACCAACCTACCCTGTGAATCTCTAGACACTGCGATCGATGACTCAGATGCATATACGTATACCGTGTCCTCCCCCATTCCACCATCAAAGGTATCGCTACCCCCTGATAGCCAGGCGTTCGCCATGAAAGATTCTGCGGTTTCAGACTCAATCTTTATGTCATCTCTGACCTTTTGTACGTAACTATCCCACCCTAAGAAGTGAATACTTCGATCGATGCCATCGCCACCGAGAATACTGTCATTACCTGTCGCCGATAGGAACCAGTCGTTACCGCTGCCGCCATCTAGAGTATCGTTTCCTGCATAACCCTGAAATCCATCATCACCACCCTGCCCCTCAAGTCTATTAGCGGCCGCATTACCAGAAAAATCTTGACCAAAGTTATTACCAGTCGCGCCAAATGTTGTTGTACTCTGAACAGCCGAAAAATTATCCAGACCACCAAAACGAATATATTCAACCGCTGCTTCGCGCGACAAGGTAAACGTGCCACTGCCATTGAAATAAACTTCGTCCCACCCTTCATTAACTCCATTTTGGTTAACTTCTAGAACAACATCACCAACAGAATCAAGAAGATAAACGTCGTCGCCACGGCCACCAACCAACGTATCGTTACCCGTGCCACCGTCAATCAAGTCATTACCATCCAATCCCCACAATGAGTCATTTCCACCACCGCCTGAAATCAGGTCATCGCCCGCACCGCCATATATCGTGTCGGCAGCAGCGCCAGCAGTTAACTCAACACTTAGCGGACGTCCATCTGGCGGGTATTTCGGAGAAAAATTATGGCCGGTAAAATTCCCTACTTCCGTGTTCTCCATGATTGCGATTGTCAACCAACCTGAAGCGCCGTTCGTGCCAGCCTTATCAAACTTCAAGATAGTATCTGCGCCAGACTGCTCGAGTTTTAGGTAGCCACTCGCAAACGGATTGCCGCCGTTGAAGCCGTCGGCCGCGTCCAATACATCAGATACATCGATTCGATCACCTTGAATACCGGTGGAAAAATCTAAAATCCGGATCGCCTGATGGTAGAAATCCTGACGGTTAAGTTGCTGAATTCCGTTTTCGCCGACAAACGTCGAAATCACAAATGAAACCACATCCTCCGATTCCAACCTTTCAAGATAAAGGCTGTTCAATATAAAGCTATCTGAACCTACGCCGCCGGATGCGTAAATCTGTATAGCAGAATCCAACTCAATAGTATCGACACCGGCGCCACCATTAACAATTACCGAAAATGCGGAGGGGCTCCACCGAGAGCCAGCGACATTTTTTATTGTGTCGGTGCCCTCACCACCCACAAGCGTGGCCTGAACCAATTCCCCTTGATTTCCCCATGGAAAAAATTTAATGACATCATTACCACTACCGCCATCCAAAAGGGCGTTGCGTGAATAACGCTCATCAGTCAATCGATCCGAACCAAACCAAAAGTCGATTTGATCATCACCAGTTCCTCCTAATAATGTCGTGTCATATGCTTGACTAGCGATTATCGAATCGTTATCGGCGCCACCATCTATCAGTAATTTATCGGTATGTGAAGAGAAGATGCGATCCGCTCCTTGGTCGCCCGAAACAGCAAGGTAACCAGGGTCAATTCTCGTCAGTGCCTCGCGCTGATCATTAACGACTGACGCAATTTCATAGGAACTCTGATTTATATAAACTCGGTCGTCTCCGAGACCACCGGAAACCGACCCACTGCCAAGCCAAGCGCCAATAGTGTCATTACCCGCTCCACCTGTAAGCGTGTTGACACCAAAACCATCAAAGAGGATATCGTCACCATCCCCACCCTGTAGTAGATCATTACCAAAATCATCGACGAGAATATCGTTGCCTGCGCCACCAGAAATTGCATCGTTGCCTGCTTGCCCATGAATGCTGTCGGGACCCGCCAGTCCATCGATAATATCGTTACCACCAGACCCCAAAATTGTATCGGCGTTTGCCGTAGCATTTCGGAGAATGACCGGTGTCGCGACACCATTTAGAGGAATTTGAGAGCTGAAGTTATCTGCCACTAGCGATGCAGTGGGGACATTAATGAGACGCAGAATGGCTTGGCTAGCGTACTTTTCACCCGCGCCGTCCTGATCAAAGATCAACAGGCTGTCGCTTCCGTTCTGCTCAAGCTCGAGATAACCGCTAATAAATGGATTTTCGCCATCGAATGCCTCAGCAGCTCCTAGAAGTTTGCGAACCTCAATTACATCTCCGCCGATTCCTGATTGGAAGTCAGAAACGACTGGCACAGACGCCTGGAACAGTCCATCTTCATAGCTGGTGGAATTAGCGGCAATAAACTTAAACTCTTTGATTAGGGAGAATTCACCCTGACGAAGGGTCTCTACAAGCGACTGATTAAGCACGAAAGTGTCGCGCCCCCCCCCACCAGACATGAGTAAGTTCAAAACGCGCTTGGCTTCGATCGAGTCATTACCTCCGCCTCCGCTTAAAGTAGCGTTGCTAATAATTGAGTTACCGCCTATGAGCAAGCGATCATTTCCGTCTCCACCTGCTGCGGAGACACTTGTGTCATAGTTTTCCTGCGACCATATGTTGATAAAATCATCTCCGCCATCGCCAGAAACCGAGGTAAATTTATGGGCAATGAACTGAAAGCCACCACTGATAACGGCATCGATAGAATCGTTACCAGAACCTCCTATCAGCGTGGCATTTTCGTAGTCTCTGACATAAACTCGATCATTACCATCGTCGGCGTTTAGAATGAGCGTGCTTAAATATCTTGCTGAAACATTGTCATTACCTAGGCCGCCAGTGATAGTTGCTGATTCACCCCTGCGGTCACGCGACGCACTGATATACGACTCATTTGTCTCTGAAACATAGCTATATTCATTTAGTTCGATACGGTCATCACCTTGTCCGCCATCGATTGAACTCATTGTCCCGTGACTAATAATTAAGTCATTTCCGTCACCACCACGTAGGGTATTTTGCCCATGAAGATCAATTAATAAATCATTTCCCCCTTCACCAGAAAGCAAATCGTGATCAAAACCACCAATTAATGTGTCATTGCCTGCGCCACCAATCAGCTGATCGCGACCCGAATCACCGACTAGGCTGTCATTTCCATCTGCACCGTTTAAGGTGTCAGCACCAACCGTTCCGATTTTTGTGTCTGCCGTCGAAGAACCCGTCCAGATAATTCCCTGTGGAAGACTCCCATCCTGTGGGTAGGACGGTGAAAAGTTGGCTGCCGTCAGCAAAGTTGGATTAATGTTTTGCAGAACGGCTATTGTTATACCTGCAGAATTTCCTGAAGCTCCATCAAGATCGAATATGACCAGCGTATCAGCGCCTGATGACTGGATTTTGAGAATGCCGTTTGCAAACGGATTAGTACCATCAAAACCGAGTGCTTTTTCACCGAGAAGAGCGCTGATGTCCAGTACATCGCCATTAGCACCTACGTTGAAGTCAGTAATTCGGATTGGCTCTGACGTGAACTTTTGATAGTCGTCGACATACCCATTAGCGGTATAACGACGACCCACAGCCAATTCGGTCGTACTCTCTATCCTCGCATCATACGACCTAGCCGTAAGCTTGAAGGTATCCGCCCCTTCGCCACCACTCACCGTTGCTCTTAGGACGCCGCCAATGATGATGGTGTCATTACCTGCACCACCGATTAGCGAGCCGCCCAAAGCCGTACCGTACCTTTCATTGAAGGCAATGATGTCGTTACCTCCCCCCCCAGAAAGCGTAACCGGTGCAGCATAAAGGTGATGATCATGAGTGATTGAATCGTCTCCATCGCCTCCATCTACAGACAAAAATTCAGAAAATATATCGGACGACACACCCGAATAAATTGTGTCATTACCTTCGCCTCCTCTAAGAGTGGCAGATTGATAACCATAAATAGCGAGGTGGTCATTTTCAGAACCGGCATCAACAAAGAGGACTTTTGTGTTTCTAGTTTGAATGAAATCTTGACCCTGACCTCCAATTACTGACGCGAAATCAGCACTATTGCCTCCGGGCCAAGTGTCATTGAACCATTCGTTTATCCTGAGTTGATCATTCCCTGCCCCACCATCAAGAACACTCGTCGTTGCCCAGCTATTGATGGTGTCATTACCATCGCCGCCGAAGAAATTTGCATCTCCGCTATCATCAAAAAGATCATCCGCGCCAGCGCCGCCGACTAAGGTGTCGATTCCCAAGCCACCGGTCAGCGTGTCGTTACCAGACCCGCCAACCAGCGAGTCGTTACCTGCTGATCCATCGATTCGGTCAGACTTATTGCTCGCATAAATCGTATCGTTGCCAACCGTACCCTCGACGGTCTGAGAGTTTGACGACTGCCGGTTGTCAATAAATGATCCCGAGCTCATAAATTCCTCCAATAAAATTTCAAAAATCCATTACTTAAAATAATAATTTTCCGATCAGAACTAGCAGACAAGTCGATCTGTGGCTTCATGTTTCATCCGGATTGACACCCAGAGGCCAATCACGGTCTGATAATTGATTTTAAAAACGCTTAAACCCAACATTTAGCCAACGGTTCAACGAAATTAATCTTGCATTTGGAGCAGGGAAGCTCAATCAATAACTTAGCGGCTAAATTGGTACCTCAATTCGGAGCCGGCATTAATAGTCAATAGACATTGAACAATATAATTCGAAAGTTAGTAGTCGGGTTGCTATCAAGCTAATGACAAAAGATTTTTGGCAGGAGAGCAAAAAATCTAACGTAGACTGGTGTAATTGGGCGATTGCGAACCGGTAGCTGAAGTCAATGTCAACCTCTTGCCACTGTTGATTTAAAACATCGGAAATATCGGTACTTATTGAAAAGTCAAACTAAATTTCTACGTGTGCCGCAGGTGTCGTTGCGTAAACTCCAGGTGGAAACTACGATACGGTCAAATTGTTCAATGAAGCTTCCTCCCTCGCTCCTAATCTAAGGGCAGCAACAATTTGGAAATTAAAATAACTAATGCCAATCTGAAAAAGATAGGCAAATCATCAACGCTCTGGTAAGCCGAGGCTGCAAGATGTATTTATAAAACCTCACCGAGTAAAATACGGCTTGCAAAAAGATCAAAGTCAAAGGACGCTGGCTCTGATAAACCAACCAACCGCACTGAACCTAAAGCTGACCCCATCAATAGCCCCGAGCCATCGAATGATAACGTCACCGAGATTTGTGGAGAACCAACACCAATGTATTTGTTGGGATAACCGTCTGGATTTAAAGTAACGGCTGATACGCTTTCAAAGCGCAGAAAATCTTCGTTGATATTAAAGTCAATGATCTGACTTGGTCCAACTCCAGTACCCCCCTGGTATCGGTCAAAGACAAAGGTGTCACTTCCAAGTCCACCGACCGCTATATCAGCATCATTGACGTTGACCCAAATGGTGTCGTTTCCAACGCCCCCAAATAACCGATCCGCACCGCCCTGACCAACCAGCAGGTCGTTCCCAATACCGCCTACCAGAACATTCGCGCCTTCCGTACCAACCAATAAATCGTTACCCAAACCACCATGCAAGACGCCACCGGAGACACGACCCAAGACAAGATCGTTGCCCTTGGTACCCATAGAACCCCAATTAGTGGTATAGACGGTGGTAGGGCTGTTATTACCAATCCCAAATGATATTTGCTCAATGTTACGGTCGGCGAGCGCAACGAAATTTGTCTGCCAACCAGCTCTCTGCTCAGTGCCTACCAATACTGTGGAAGTACTGACAGAGAACTGTAAATCACCAAACGAACGAAGATTGGTCAATACAAGCGTATCGGTACCCTTGGTATCTGTGCCACCCTGCAGAGACATACTTACGACACCACCCGTGTTAGAGGTGCTCACCGACGCACCTTGCCGCTCACTAGCTACCGTACCTACATCACGCACCAGATCAATCCGATATACGTCATTACCGACACCACCGACTAGCACGTCATAACCACCGAATCCCGAAATTGTGTCATTTCCATCGGACCCATTGAGCATATTCGTCCTAGCATCACCCAAAATAAAATCGTCGCCCTTACCACCAACAACATTAAGGAGCCCACTAATTTCATCTAATGCTAAAAGCTCTTCACCTTTTCCATCGAACACCATACCAACGCCCGCCAGTAAATTGATATCGGCCTTGCCTGTTGACCAGGCGTATGAGAGAGTGCCCGACGTTCCATTTCCATATAAGCGGTTAAGACCCTCGCCGCCTTGAATGACCGAATCAGCATACGGCCATATCGCAACGATGTCATCGCCCTTGCCACCGTCGTACACATTTGCCGCTCCCTTCGTTGCCCAAATTAAGTCATCTTTATCCGTTCCTTTAGCATTCCAGCTACCCGTCTTGGTGTCACGTACGGCGTAGACCAAATTCATCCGCTGAGATTCGATAATTTCGGTATCAAAGGGCGATTGATACAAGACATGTTCCCAAGACTCTAGTACGCTAACGTCGATAATCGAAAGAGCTGCACCATCTCGGTACACAATATTCAACTGCTGGAGTGGGCCGTCTACGAACGCAAAATAAGGAGAGTCTGCGTGTTGACTAAAACCCATATTGCGATAAAAATTAAATCTAAGAGTGTCACTGCCCGATGCATCTGAAATAACAAAAGGAGATTGTCCATAGCCGTTCGGAGTATCAATCACGTAGATATCATTTCCAGAGCCACCGTCCAAGACGAGGTTACCACCATATCCCGAGACGAATTGGAGAATGTCATTGCCAGCACCTCCTAATAGGATGTCGTTTCCACCAGTAATGCCAGCAGTTGCTTCTCGCATCAAGAAATCATCGCCGTCACCTCCCTCGATAAAATCGTCACCAGTTGATCCATAAATCGTGTCATTACCCTTACCGCCATTGACTGGCAGACCAGCTTTAATGGTCAGAACATCAGCAAATTCAGAGGGGTTCAACAAGGAAGCTAAAGATGACGTATTTTGGCTACCAGGGGCGCCAGCCAGAATTGTTTCAATCTCACTTACTTGTGCGATCGTATCCCCCTGTGCGTTTAGGACCCGTACAGCGCTATCGGAGGATCTCACAAACGAATAGTTAGCAATCGATTGCGAGAGAAACAGAGTATCAATACCCGAACCGCCTACTAATGTATCGATTCCTCCATGGCTTGAAATGTAAACAGTCTGGTTGTTAATATTTGCCAAAAGCGGTTCTGTATCGATATAAAACGTATCGTGACCATCCCCACCCAACAGGCTATCGTTTCCAGCATAGCCATACAGGAAATCATCACCTTGATTTCCTAAAAGTGTGTCGTTCCCATCGGCTCCAAAAAGCACGTCACTCCCGCGACCTCCATCAAGAATATTGCCAGCACCATTACCAAGAATGGTGTTGTCATAAACGTTTCCAGTTAGATTAATTGCCAAAGTATCAGAGGACGCATCACCAAAAGCTTTACCCGCAGCTGACAAATCGTAAATGGCTGTTTCAGAAGGCAGCGTATAACTTACACTTGCAATGACATGATTCCGTCCAAGTTGATCAACAATGATATCGTCGATATCGCTTACATAATATTGATCGTCCCCCTCGCCACCAATCAAAGTATCTCGACCAACGCCACCTACTAATTTGTCATTTCCACCAAATGAATGAATACGATCATTGCCCTCTCCACCAGCGAGCGTGTCCCCAGCATTAGAGCCGTATATAGTATCGTCACCCCCGGCTCCGTCATAAATAGTGCTAACACCGTCTGGGCTGAATTCTCGGGAATACGAATTGTACGTACCCCCTTTGAATAGAAGATCTGCGTCTTTAGAGGAAGCTGAATTAAAAAGACCGGAAAATTGATAAGCGGCGCCATTAATGATGACGTTTTCGACGTTGTTACGCACGGTAATACCGCCAAGGCCAGATCCAGCACGCATAATCAGTAAATCTGAGCCAGATTTTGAAAATGCAAGATCTGCAGAGGTCAAGGTTAGGTTTACATAATCGTTCCCATCACCGCCATCAACGGTATCCTGACCAGCCAAGATCCATTGATTAACTCCAGCGTCGAAAATAGTAGCTTGCACGTAATCGTCACCCGCCCCACCGAGCAAAAGATCTTCACCCAAACTTCCGTCTAAGGTGTCATTCCCGGCACCTCCTTCGAGCGTATCGTTCCCAGCGCCTCCGAATATTGAGTCATTTCCACCCATGCCCTCCAACTTGTTCGCCGCAGCATTGCCGACAATTCGTTGTCCGTAGGTGTTGCCCTTGATGTTGGCTTTATTGGTAGTAGATAAATCCAACCAAAATGATTGATCGGCGCCAGTATCAAAGATTGTTTTATTAATGTTGCCAGCCACTATAAATCCAATGGCTTGGTCTTTAAGGTCGTAACTAGTGTCCCCCTTGATTTGGAGGATATTATTCCCGAAACTATCACCGAGATAGGACGAAGGATCCCCGAGAATCTCACCTGTTATTTGATCGCTCGCTGAGTCAACAATGTAAAAATCCGAATCTGTGCCGCCATCGAGAGTATCGTTACCAAGACCACCATCAAGTAGATCGTTACCACCGTACCCTGTTAATCTATCGTTTCCTTCACCTCCCTGAAGGATGTCAGAGAAAATTTCTGTACCGAAGACCGTGTCATTACCTGCCAAGGCATCAATATTGGCAGCGATTCTGGGAGTACCATTCGGCGTAAAAAGCTTGGTCTTCGCGTCAAAGGAGCCGCTCTCCCCGCGGAAAAGTACGTCGGCATCCTTCGATCCCGCCCCGGACATCAACTCCGACGACGTCACATCCCCAGTACCACTGAACTGAATTCCCTCTACCGTATTTTTAACTGTGACAATATTCCCAGGGCTATTCGTTAATATCAAATCTGTGCCTGATTTTGATAGCACGTATGAGCCCTCGACCATTCTCATAACGACTCTGTCATTACCACTGCCACCATCAATGACATCCTTGCCACCGTCTAGCCATCTGATGCCGTCATAAACTCCTCCTGCCACGAACATATCATCGCCATCACCACCGTTAAGCGTGTCATTACCCAAGCCAGCATTGAGCACATCGGTACCGCCACCAGCACTCACCGAATCATCACCAGCGCCATCATCAATTACATCAGCACCTGAGCTACCTGTAATCGTGTCATTACCAGTACCTGCGTCTATCGACTGACCCGTATCACCTATCGCATTGATCGTGATCGTGTTCGAACCAGTCAAAGTGACGCCGGACAAGTACTGGTGAAGAAGGCCCTCTAACGCACCCGGACCGGAAGTACCCACAAATTGTTTTGGCTCGGTTCCATCTAAATTGTCACTGACTTTTGTGGTGGAAATTTTTCCCAACGATGAAGCAATATTGACCGCCGTGTATTCTCCTGTGCCAGTAAATGTATTGATAGGATTTTCATTTCCTGAGCCAGTTCCATCAAATGAAATTTCGATGCCATTTGAGATATTTTTGTAGTTGTAGCTACCCTTCGTTTGATTCCAAGTACCTGAAATAAATTCTGGTATGCGATCGCCGTTTATATCTTTGTAATTTCTTGTTGAGACAATGGTTTGATCTTTTTGAGTTATCGTAAATCCATTTCCTAAGTAGTTATAAGAGCGCGTATCGGCGTAGGAGTTGGCGCTGTTTGAATATGTATCGGTGCTGGTGTAGGTGGACGATATCGTGATATCGTCTGTGGCCCCAGTAGTCCCCTTCGTATCCTTGAAGCTAAGCACAAGGCTGTCCTTACCGCTTCCTGAATAGGTATCAGGACCTCCTTTTACTTGAGTCCAGGTGCCACTATCACTGCCAGAAAAATCAATGCTAAATGTCACACCGCCAGGCGCCATCAGCGAGAATTTAAGCGCTGAAGAACCACTGTATTTGCCACCCGTTGCGGACAACGTTTCAGCATAACTGGCACTCGCTGTTGTCAAGCTCAGGGAGTAACCATCAGAATTTTTGAGCGTACCCGCTGTCAGCGTCACCGACATTGCATTATCGGCAGGGACCGTCACCGTAATTGGCACCGCCTCAGTAAAGCTGTACTGCATCAAGTCAACAAAAGGAGTAGTCCAGCCCTCCACACCGTTGCCTGGAGAGCCGTTCCCATTGAGCCGGTTGCTGACCAAAGAAAGCAACTCGCTTGCAGTCACCTGACCGTCTTGCGCGATTTGTTTTAAGTCCGAAGGCGTGATGTTGATATAAGACATGGCAATTCTCTCTAGATCTCTTCAAATGAAGGACTAACGTCTAGTTGATTAAAAAATTAACTATATCGTTACTTGGGTAATGGAATTACCCCCTCTAGCGCCAGCGCGTTGTGCGACATCGCGCCGCTAGCAGTCCTAAGCCGAACACTACCAGCACTCTACCGAACTTAATGTACCTAAGTATTTGACAGTACAGCCGCTGGTTCAAACACTTGCTTGGAAATGGGATTCAAATCCGAGACGAAAACCCAGTATTTAAGCCATTCGTTGGATTCGGTCTTTAACTTTTACTCGTATTTTTATTCTCAAAAGATAGAGATAACGCCCTCGTACTCGAGTATTAACGGCTATAACGCCACACCATTCGTGAAGTGATCCCCGATTAAACAAACGAAACGATCCCGAAGTTGCAACATTGCGGTGGTTCCCGACAAACCTCACATCGCCTTAACCAGCGATACAAAGATTTTGTCGGCACCACATTCACTACGTTCTGGTTTAGAGCTACCCTAGGGTCACTCGATTCATGAGTGCACTGAGTTCGGCTTGCGTATCAATCCCCGACAGGCCCACTAACTGCACCTCCACCGCCTCCGAGGCACCAAACTTCAGGTTCCCCGCACC
>JAIXQK010000020.1 GCA_027485795.1 Oxalobacteraceae bacterium | reverse complement strand
CGGTAGTTACCGCGATATACCAAGTCATTCCAATCCGGGATGATGTTATTGACCGGACAGCCCGTATTGCAAAACGGAATACCGCAATCCATGCAACGTGCGCCCTGCGTTTTTGCATCTGCATCGGACAAATGCAGTACAAATTCCTTGTAGTGCTTTAGCCGCGTGCCCGGCGCTTCGCTCGCCTCTTGCAAGCGCTGGTATTCCAGAAAACCCGTAACTTTTCCCATGATGTTTTTCTCTATGCTTAAGCAGTCGTTTTTTCTTTGGCCTCATCGGCGCTGGCAAACATTTCACCCAGCGCACGCTTGTACTCGGTCGGGAACACTTTGACGAATTTGCCACGCGCATTTGACCAATCGTCGAGCAGAGTACGCGCACGCGTCGACCCGGTGTACTTGAAGTGGCGCTCGATCAGGCCTTTCAGAATCACTTCATCGGCCTGTCGCTCACCACCACGTGTGGTGCTGTGCCATGCGGCTTTACCAACCGTAGTTTCTTGCTCAGCGCTCGAGAGCACATGATCAAGTGCCACCATGGCCATGTTGCACTTGGCACCGAAGCTACCGTCCTCGTCATAGACATACGCAATACCACCGGACATACCCGCTGCAAAATTGCGGCCGGTATTGCCGAGAACGACCACGGTACCGCCGGTCATGTATTCACAACCGTGGTCACCCGTGCCCTCGACCACCGTCACCGCACCCGAGTTGCGTACAGCAAAGCGCTCGCCTGCGACGCCATTGAAGAAGGCCTCGCCAGCAATCGCGCCGTACAACACGGTATTGCCGACGATGATGTTGTCCACTGCCCAGCCGCGGAATTCGGTGTTCGGGCGCACGATGATGCGACCACCCGACAAGCCCTTGCCGACGTAGTCATTACCCTCACCGACCAGATCAAAGGTCACACCGTGTGCAAGAAATGCCGCGAATGACTGTCCGGCAGTCCCTTGCAGCTGGATATGAATCGTGTCGTCCGGAAGTCCCTCGTGGCCGTAGCGCTTCGCCACCTCGCCCGACAGCATGGCGCCTGCGGTGCGATTCAAGTTACGGATTGGTGAAATGAACGAGACTTTCTCGCTACGTTCGATTGCGGACTTTGCTTGTGCGATCAGCTTATGGTCCAGCGCCTTTTCCAGACCATGATCTTGAACCTCGGTATGGTGACGCGGCTGATCATGGATTTCAGGCAGATAGAAAATCTTGCTGAAATCAAGGCCTTTCGCTTTCCAGTGACTAATGGCCTTGGACTTGTCGAGTAAATCGGCACGGCCGATCAATTCATCGAAACTGCGAATACCGAGCTGCGCCATGATTTGACGCGCCTCTTCCGCAACGAAGAAGAAGTAATTGACCACATGCTCAGGCTTGCCCTGAAATTTTGCGCGCAGTACCGGGTCTTGTGTTGCCACACCGACCGGGCAAGTGTTGAGGTGACACTTGCGCATCATGATGCAGCCCTCAACCACCAGCGGCGCTGTCGCAAAGCCGAATTCATCAGCGCCCAACAAGGCACCAATCACGACATCGCGACCCGTTTTCAGCTGACCATCGGTTTGCACACGAATACGCCCGCGCAGGCCGTTCAGCACCAAGGTCTGCTGCGTCTCTGCCAGACCCAACTCCCAAGGGGTACCTGCATGCTTAATTGACGACAGCGGTGAAGCACCGGTGCCACCATCGTATCCAGCGATCACTAGATGATCCGCCTTCGCTTTCGTTACACCAGCAGCCACGGTGCCAACACCGACCTCGGACACCAATTTGACCGAAATATCTGCCTTCGGGTTGACGTTCTTGAGATCGTGAATCAGCTGCGCCAAGTCTTCGATTGAATAGATGTCGTGGTGCGGTGGCGGCGAGATCAAGCCAACCCCAGGCACCGAGAAACGCAGCTTGGCGATGTACTCCGAGACTTTATGTCCTGGCAGCTGACCCCCTTCGCCTGGCTTGGCGCCTTGCGCCATCTTGATCTGAATCTGATCTGCCGAGGTGAGGTACTCGGTGGTCACACCAAAGCGACCGGATGCAACTTGCTTGATCTTGGAGCGTAACGAATCACCCTCTTGCAGTGGGATGTCTTTTTCGACGCGGTCCTTGCCGATAATGGTGGCCAAGGTATCGCCCTGCTTGATCTTGATACCACGTAGCTCGTTGCGATATCTCGCGTCGTCTTCCCCACCCTCACCCGTGTTCGACTTCCCGCCGATACGGTTCATGGCGATCGCCAAGGTGGAATGGGCCTCAGTTGAAATCGAGCCGAGCGACATTGCGCCGGTGGCAAAACGCTTGACGATTTCTTTGGCTGACTCCACCTCACCCAGCGGGATCGCCTTGGCTGGATCAATCTTGAACTCAAACAGTCCACGCAACGTCATATGGCGCGTAGATTGGTCGTTGATGATCTGCGCGTACTCTTTGTAGGTACTGAAATTATTCGCACGCGTAGAGTGCTGTAACTTTGCGATCGCATCCGGCGTCCACATATGCTCTTCGCCACGCACACGGTAGGCGTACTCGCCACCAGCGTCCAAGGCGTTCGCTAGCACCGGATCATGACCGAAGGCCTCACGGTGCAATCGTAAAGCTTCCTCCGCAATCTCGAACACACCAATGCCCTCGACATTGGAAGCGGTACCTTTGAAGTATTTTTGGATGGTTGCTTTGTTAAGTCCAATCGCCTCAAAGATCTGCGCGCCGCAATACGACATGTAGGTCGAGATTCCCATCTTCGAGAACACTTTCAGCAAACCTTTGCCGACCGCTTTCTGGAAGTTGTAGATTGCTTTATCCGCTGACAAGTCCCCCGGTAAACCCATGGTCATATCTGCCAGGGTATCGAGCGCGAGATAAGGATGCACTGCTTCGGCGCCGTAACCTGCGAGCAGCGCAAAGTGGTGTGTCTCACGCGCTGAGCCGGTCTCAACCACCAATCCGGTGGCAGTGCGTAGACCTTTGCTCACCAAATGTTGGTGTACCGCCGAAGTCGCCAGCAGCGCAGGAATCGGCACATGGTGTTTGTCGACACCACGGTCCGACAAGATCAGGATGTTGTGGCCCGAACGCACTGCATCGACCGCCTGCGCGCAGAGAGAGGCTAAGCGTGCCTCGATACCTTCTTTGCCCCAATCAATCGAGTAGCAGATATCGATTTCGTAGGAGCGGAATTTACCGCCGGTGTGTGCGCTGATATTACGCAGCCGCGTGATGTCTTTATAGTCGAGGATCGGTTGCGAAACCTCGAGGCGCATCGGTGGATTGATATTGTTGGTATCCAGCGGGTTCGGCTTTGGTCCGATGAACGAGACCAGCGACATCACCATCGCCTCACGAATCGGATCGATCGGTGGGTTTGTCACCTGCGCGAACAGCTGTTTGAAGTAGCTATAAATCGGCTTGTTTTTATTCGACATCACCGCCAGCGGCGAGTCATTACCCATCGAACCAGTCGCCTCTTCCCCACCGACAGCCATTGGCGCCATCAGGAACTTCAGGTCTTCCTGCGTATAACCAAAGGCTTGCTGACGGTCCAGTAGCGTGGCTTTTTCTAAGCGCGTCTCGGGCTCGGTATTTAATTCATCGAGTTTGATGCGTACCGACTCAATCCACTGCTTGTAGGGCTTCGCATTCGCGAAGGTGTCTTTTAACTCCTTGTCGTCAATGATGCGACCCGCTTCTAGATCGATCAGGAACATCTTGCCTGGCTGCAGGCGCCATTTTTTAACGATCTTCGAGTCAGGAATCGGCAACACGCCGGATTCGGACGCCATCACGACCAGATCATCATCAGTGACCAGATAACGTGCCGGGCGCAGACCATTGCGATCAAGCGTACCGCCGATATGACGGCCATCAGTAAATGCCATCGCGGCCGGTCCGTCCCACGGCTCCATCATCGCTGCGTGGTACTCGTAGAAAGCGCGACGATTGTCATCCATCAGCGTGTGGTTTTCCCACGCCTCAGGAATCATCATCATCATCGCTTGCGCGATCGGATAACCCGCCATCACCAACAACTCAAGCGCATTATCGAAGCATGCGGTGTCGGATTGACCTTCATAGATCAATGGGAAGAGTTTATTCAGATCCTCGCCGAGCACCGCAGACTTCATCACGCCTTCGCGTGCGCGCATCCAGTTGAAGTTGCCCTTGACAGTATTGATCTCGCCGTTGTGCGCGATCAGACGATACGGGTGGGCCAACGGCCACTCGGGGAAAGTATTGGTAGAGAAGCGTTGATGCACCAGCGAAAGCGCTGACACGCAACGCGGGTCTTGCAAGTCCTTGAAATACACACCCACTTGATCGGCCAGCAACAAGCCTTTATAGACAACCGTGCGGGCCGACATCGATGGCACGAAAAATTCTTTGCCATGCAGCAGGTTCAGCCCTTGGATCGCGTGTCCTGAGGACTTGCGAATCACATACAGTTTGCGCTCCAACGCATCGGTGACCATGATGTCCTGGCCGCGTCCGATAAAAATCTGCCGGATCACCGGCTCTTTATCGCGCACCGTTGGCGACATTGGCATATCGCGATTGACTGGTACATCACGCCAACCCAGTACTACCTGACCCTCGGCGTGCACTGAGCGCTCAATTTCTTGCTCGCATGCGATGCGGGATGCCTGCTCCTTTGGCAAAAAGACCATGCCGACGCCGTACTCGCCGGGCGGGGGCAGCATAACGTCTTGCTTGGACATTTCTTCGCGGTAAAAAGCGTCCGGGATCTGAATCAGGATGCCTGCACCATCCCCCATCAACGCATCAGCGCCAACTGCACCTCGGTGATCGAGGTTTTTCAGGATCAAGAGGCCTTGTTCGATAATCGAATGGCTCTTTTGGCCTTTGATGTGCGCGATAAAGCCGACGCCGCAGGCATCGTGCTCATTTTGTGGGTCGTAAAGGCCTTGCGCTTGCATGGCGGCACTCCGAAAAATTGCGTGGGGTCGGAGAGGATAGTGCAATGCAATACAGGGTTCAACCGAAAAAATTAGGGTCAAATCCTAATTAAGTTAGGCGCTGGGAAGTCTTGGGTTTAATTAGGGACGGATCGGTCCCTATTGTCCCTATGGCAGCTCATTTTGCGCCGGGCGCCGGGCGCCGTGGCCGACCGCGCCGGGCCGGCTGCAACCGGCGCTGGGTGAGCTTCGCAAGGCTGGCTTGAAAGGCTTCCGGTCCGAGCGCCCAGCCCTTGTGCGTGGCGGCCTCGATGGCTGCGGTTAATTCGGGGGCCGGCGGCTGGGTACAGCGGCGCTGGTAGGCCGCCTCTCGGTCAAAGGGTGTATTGCCCATCGCCCAGTACACCGGATGGTCGGTCAGCCAAGGCTGGCGTTGCAGACCCGCGTGATGCGGATAACTCGACCAGGGATAGGCAGCCATATCCTGGCTGGCGCCGCTCTGCACCGGCAAATACTCGATCAGATGCGCACAGTCATTGAAATAACTGGCGGCATCCAGCACGGTGGCGCGAAAGCGGCCACCCCACAGGCTACCGGTGCGCTGATGACGCGCGTTGAAGTAAGGGACGTAGATTCGGCCAACGGCTTGCATCATCTTGCTTAGGCCTAGCGTGTCGCTGGGCGTGGCAAGCACATGAACCCGATCCGGCAGCAACACATAGGCATGCAAGGCGACACGATATTGGCGCGCTGCATCGGCCAAGGCACTCAGAAAACGCTGATAGTCCGTCTCATCGACGAATAAGACTTGCTGGTGATGCGCCAGCGCAATCAGGTAATGCAGGTGATTTGCAACCACCAACCGGGGCAGCCTCGCCATGGTCGCACCCGGCTACGAATAGCGAGAATCAATCAGAACGGGATGTCGTCATCCTCGAGATTGATGTTGGCTGGCTGGCGCCCACCCATTTGTGCGGGTGGCTGTGAGGCACCACGGCTGCTGCCGTGATCATCCATCTGTGCTGCACCACCGCCTTGGCGACTGCCAAGCATCTGCATGACATCCGCAACGATCTCGGTGGAATATTTTTCGACGCCGTCTTTGTCGGTGTATTTGCGGGTGCGCAGCTTGCCCTCAATGTACACCTGCGAACCTTTTTTCAGGTACTGCCCCGCCACTTCCGCCAGCCTGCCGAAGAACGAAATACGATGCCATTCGGTGGCTTCTTTTTGCTCACCCGTGCTCTTGTCTTTCCATTTGTCGGTGGTCGCTACCGCGATATTGGTGATCGCATCGCCACTCGGCATATAACGCGTCTCGGGATCGCGTCCGAGGTTGCCGACGATGATGACCTTGTTCACGGATGCCATGCGAATCTCCCGATTGGAAAGAAAATAGAAATGAAATCAGGCGGGCGCCGCTTCGCGCTGTGCTCGCCGCGGCATGTGTTTCATTGATGACGCGATTATAAGCCAGGCAAGTGTGACAACACAGCCCGCAGTGAACACCGCCGGGGCGCCATAGTGCTTGGCCAACAAGCCGCCACCTGCCCCGCCTGCAAACAAGCCGATGGCCTGCATCGTGTTGTAAATGCCAAGCGCCGCACCGCGCGCAGACGCAGGTGCTAGCCTTGATACCAGTGATGGTTGACTTGCTTCCAGAATATTGAAAGCCACAAAAAACGCGAGCAGTAAGGCCACCAGCATCTCGAATGACAATTGCGTCTCTGCGATCGCAGCGCGCAATCCAATCTCGACCAACAGCAGCAGGCCAATCGAAAACACGAATACTTGCTTCATCCTGCCGCGCTTCTCGCCCAGAAAAATCGGCGGCAACATTAAGATGAAAGAGACCAGCACCACAGGCAGATAAATCTTCCAATGCTGGTCGATCGGCAATCCACCGGCGTCAACCAAAACGTTCGGCAGCACCACGAACATCGACATCTGTATCCCGTGCAGCGCAAATACACCAAAGTTCATGCGCATTAATTCAGGATCTGCCAGCACTTGCATGAATGAGGCGCGCTCAGGCGAGCGCGGCGGCGCCTGCGGCGTGATGAATAACACAACGGCAATCGCAACTGCCGCCAGCACCGCCACCAACATGAACATGCCGCTCATGCCAATGGCGGCATACAGGAGTGGCGCCATGACCAATGACGCCGCATAGGTCAAACCGATTGAAGCACCCACTAAGGCCATCGCCTTGGTGCGGTGTTCGTCTCGCGTGGAGTCTGCGATCAGTGCAGTGACTGCGGCCGACACCGCCCCTGCCCCCTGTACTGCACGCCCGATGATGACCCAAATGACATGGGTATCGATCGCCGCAATTAAAGAACCAAGGATGAACAGCACCAACCCAATCACGATGATACGTTTGCGGCCGAAGCGATCGGACGCTATGCCGAACGGGATTTGTCCAATCGCCTGGGTCAAGCCATACATACCCATGGCCAAGCCGACCAGCATCGCGTCTTCGCCGCCCGGCATCGACTTTGCATGCACTGCAAATACCGGCAGGATCAGGAACAGCCCGAGCATGCGCAAACCGAAAATCGAGGCGAGCGAAACCGATGCCCGAATCTCGGTTGGTGTCATGCGGCTAGCGTCAACGTCTTGGGCAACAGACATGAAGAATCAGGAGGGGTGCCGCTTGACGCGTATCGTAAACGGGTCATCAGCGGGATTTGAAAACCAGCTATAGTAACAGGTTGACCCGCACCGACCGAGTCAAGCGCTTGCAAAAAGCATAGTGTTCGGTCACCTAAACACAGGCCAGATGGACGAAATCCGAATTCGGGGTGCACGCACCCACAACTTGAAGAACATCAGCCTCGATCTTCCGCGCGATAAGCTGATTGTGATCACCGGCTTGTCGGGCTCAGGCAAGTCTTCGCTCGCTTTTGACACCTTGTATGCAGAAGGCCAGCGCCGGTATGTCGAGTCGCTCTCGGCGTATGCGCGCCAGTTTTTGCAGCTGATGGAAAAACCAGATGTCGATTTGATTGAGGGTTTGTCACCCGCGATCTCGATCGAGCAGAAGGCAACTTCGCACAACCCGCGCTCGACCGTGGGCACGGTCACCGAGATTCATGATTATTTGCGCCTTCTGTACGCACGCGTTGGCACCCCGCATTGCCCTGACCACCCGGAGAACCCGCTCGCTGCGCAGTCGGTGTCGCAAATGGTCGATACCGCGCTGGCAATGCCCGAAGACACCAAGCTGATGATTCTGGCGCCGGTCGTTGCTAACCGCAAGGGTGAGCACCACGATCTGCTGGAGCAAATGCAAGCGCAAGGCTTTGTGCGTTTTCGTATCCAAAGCGGCACCGGTGCAGCGCGCATCTTCGAAGCGGATGAACTACCCAAGCTGAAGAAGAATGAAAAGCACAGCATTGATGTGGTGGTCGATCGAATCAAGCTACGCGCCGATCTGAAGCAACGCCTGGCAGAGAGTTTCGAGACCGCGCTTCGCCTGGCCGAAGGCCGTGCCATCGCGCTTGAGATGGATAGCGGCAAGGAACAAATCTTTTCAAACAAATTTGCCTGCCCGACCTGCGGCTACTCATTGCAGGAACTCGAACCGCGCCTGTTCTCGTTCAACAACCCGATGGGCGCCTGCCCCGAGTGCGATGGCCTCGGTCATATCGAATTTTTTGATCCGAAGCGAATTGTCGCCTTCCCCAATCTGTCGCTGGCATCGGGTGCGGTCAAAGGATGGGACCGTCGTAACCAGTTTTATTTCACGATGCTGTCGTCGCTCGCGAAGCACTACGAATTCGACATCGATGCGCCATTTGAAAACTTGCCGGCGTCAGCTCAGGAAGTAGTCCTGTATGGCTCAGGCAAGGAAAAAATACCCTTCGCCTATATCAACGAGCGCGGCCGCACGGTAATTCGCGAGCACACGTTTGAAGGCGTAGTGAATAACCTGCAACGACGCTACCACGAGACTGACTCGATGGCAGTGAAAGAAGAACTCTCCAAGTTCATCAACGAGAAGCAATGTCCAGAGTGCCACGGCGCTCGCTTGCGAGTCGAGGCGCGCCATGTGATGGTGGGCAACGGCCCACAGCGCCGCGCGATTTTTCAGGTGGCGGATTTACCCTTGCGCGCTGCGCTGGAGTTTTTCGAGAAGCTGTCGCTGAAAGGCGCGAAGAAAGATATTGCCGATCGCATCATCAAAGAAATCGTCGCCAGACTACGCTTCCTCAACAATGTTGGCCTAGACTATCTGTCGCTAGCGCGTAGCGCCGATACGCTCTCCGGTGGTGAGGCACAGCGAATACGCCTGGCTTCACAGATCGGTTCCGGACTGACGGGCGTGATGTACGTACTCGACGAGCCGTCGATTGGTCTGCATCAGCGTGACAACGACCGACTGATCACGACTCTGAAACATCTGCGCGATCTTGGTAACACCGTGTTGGTGGTTGAGCATGACGAAGACGCGATTCGCTGTGCCGACCATATCATCGACATGGGGCTGGGCGCTGGCGTTCATGGCGGCGAGGTGATCGCTCAGGGTAGCCTACAAGATATTCTGCGAAATCGTAATTCACTGACCGCGCAATATCTCAACGGCACACGCGCTATCGAGATACCGCCGCAGCGTGCCGCGCCGGATCCTAAGCGACAACTCGTGATTCGTGGCGCAACCGGCAATAATTTGAAACAGGTCGATCTTCATTTACCGGTTGGCTTGCTAACCTGCGTCACCGGCGTATCCGGTTCGGGCAAATCAACGCTGGTCAATGACACCCTGTACCACGCGCTTGCGCGCCATTTATATGGCTCACAAGCCGAGCCCGCTGAGCACGACAGCATTGCGGGTCTGGAACACTTCGACAAAGTGATCGCGGTTGATCAGGCGCCTATTGGGCGCACACCGCGCTCTAACCCGGCCACCTACACCGGCGTTTTTACGCCTATTCGTGAATTGTTCTCGACCGTGCCGCAAGCACGCGAGCGTGGCTACTCCGCAGGGCGGTTCTCGTTCAATGTGAAGGGCGGTCGCTGCGAAGCGTGCCAGGGCGATGGTGTGTTGAAGGTCGAGATGCACTTCCTGCCAGATGTTTACGTACCCTGCGATGTGTGTCATGGCAAGCGCTACAACCGTGAAACCCTCGAGGTACAGTACAAGGGTAAAAATATTTCCAATGTGCTGGAGCTGACGGTTGAAGATGCCTTCGAGTTCTTCAAGCCAGTACCGCTGATCGCACGTAAATTGCAGACACTGCTTGATGTCGGTTTGGGCTATATCCGACTAGGCCAGAGCGCAACCACACTGTCGGGTGGCGAAGCACAGCGGGTCAAATTATCACTTGAGCTATCCAAACGTGACACAGGGCGCACGCTTTATATTCTTGATGAACCGACCACCGGTTTGCATTTCCATGACATTGCCTTGCTACTGAAAGTCATTCATCGCTTGCGTGATCAAGGCAACACCATCGTGATCATTGAACACAATCTGGATGTCATCAAAACGGCCGACTGGATCGTTGACCTGGGTCCGGAAGGTGGGGCCGGTGGCGGACAGATCATCGCGGCAGGTACGCCGGAAGACGTCGCGAAAAATTCCGCCAGCTTTACTGGTCGCTACCTCGCGAATATGCTGACCCCAAAGAAGGAGCGCAAGCGGGCTTGAAAAGTGTCGTACTTGAAAACAAGCAGACTAAAAGATAAGCGAGTTTGAAAATACATCCCAGCGAAGTGGGATGTATTCAGGTGCAGTGCTACATGCCGACCCACAGGCCGAGCGGCACGAATACCAGCGCAGCCAAGTTCCCGAGCATGACAATTGCTGCCACCTTGTCCGGCTCTTGTTTGTAAGCACTGGCGATCATGAAGCTAAAAACGGCTGGTGGTAGCGAAGCAAACAGATACATCTGACCACGCTGCATCACGGTCAAGGTCAGCCATTGATCAATCCCCCAGGCGACCGCAAGCCCTGACAAGGGGCAGACGATCGCACCCACCAAACCGATACGCCAATGGGTGAAGCTGACATCCACCATACGCACGCCGAGTGCGATCAGCATGATCGGTATCGCAGCCTCGCCGAGCATACGCATCGCTTGCAATAGCATCGAAGGTAATGGGATACGAAAAGCGGCGAACAGAATACCTATCAGCACGCTCATGATCATGGGGTTGGCCAAGGTGCGACGCATCGATAGCCGCGGCCCTTTGTGCGCACTCTCCATAATCCAAATACCGACCGTGAAATAGACCAGCGTTCCGGCGACGAACATGGCGACCGCTTCCGATAGCGCAGCAGCGCCGAAGGCAAGCACGATGAGTGGAACGCCCATATTGCCGCAATTGTTGTAAATCATGGGCGGCACAAATGTGCGTGGGTCATAACCGAGCAAGCGCGCAATTGGCCACGCAATCAAACCGGAGCCAAGCGATATCAGCAAGCCTGCCAGAATCAGCGGCAGATTTGCGACCAGGTCGAAATCTTTAGACGCCAACGCAGAGAACAACAGCACAGGTGAGAGCAGCTCGACATTGACACGACTAAGGCCGGCCATGTCTTCACTAACCTGCTGGCCGCGTACGCGCGCGTAGCCATAGCCAGCGGCAGTGATCAGAAAAACTGGCAGGATAATGCCGGCGATACGGCTTAGAACTTCCATTTGCGCCTACCGAATCAGAGCAGCCGCTTTTCGGCTCGCTCGATTGCTTCAGCGGTGCCACGCAGTACCACTACGTCACCCGCTTCCAAACGAAGATCAGGCGAAAATGTCAGCCGACTCTTGCCACGCCTGACCGCAGTCACCTCAGCCCCGACGTCGGACAGCGCAAGCTCCGAAAACTCACGACCAATCGCTGCGGCACGCTCGCGTATCGGCACCGAGTGTAGCCGCACTTGCAGATGGTGCTCATCATCCGGAACATCACCCTGCCCATGAAAGTAGCCGCGCAAGGATGCATAACGCTCGCCCCGCACCCGCTGTGCCCGTTGCACAACTTCACTCAGCGGAACCCCCAGCATTAGAAGGGTTTGTGAGGCTAGCATCAGACTGCTCTCGATCGTCTCAGGTACCACTTCATCAGCACCGCCGGCACGAAGCTTCTCAATATCGGTATCGTCGATACTGCGCACAATCGCGGGCAGGGTCGGCGCCAACTCATTCGTGAAATGCAAGGTCTTCAGTGCGGCTTGGGTATCTGCATAAGTCACGACTAGCGCTGCCGCACGATGAATACCCGCAGCGATCAAACTCTCCCGGCGCGACGTGTCGCCGTAAGAAACATTCGCGCCAGCCGCTTGCGCCTCCTGTACCCGCTGCGGATCAAGATCGAGCGCATGATACGGAATGTTTTCTTCCTCGAGTACCTTGGCGATACTCTGACCAGTACGGCCAAAGCCAGCGATGATCACGTGCTTCTCATCACTCATCGTGCGTGCTGCCAGCGAGGTAATCGCGAGTGATTGCTGCATCCACTCGTTACGTGACAAGCGCATCACGATACGGTCAGCGTTCGCCAGAATGAAAGGCGTGGCCAACATGGACAGCACCATGGCTGCCAAAATCAATTGCACGAAGCCTGGATCGATGAGTTTCAGCGCACCTGCTTGATTTAACAGCACGAAGCCAAATTCACCGCCCTGCGCCAATCCGAGACCAGTACGAATAGCAATGCCGGATGGCGCACCAAACAAACGAGCGACCAGCGCGATCAGGCCAAACTTCAGCGCAAACGGTATGACCAGCAGGGCAAGCACCAGGAGTAAATTATTGAAGACCAGCGCCATGTCGAGCATCATGCCGACGCTGATGAAGAACAGGCCCAACAGTACGTCACGGAAAGGCTTGATATCTTCTTCGACCTGCAAGCGGTACTCGGTTTCCGAGATCAACATGCCGGCGATGAATGCACCGAGCGCAAGTGATAAGCCAGCGATCTCGGTCACCCATGCCGCGCCGAGTGTAATCAGCAGCAGGTTCAGCATGAACAACTCTTGCGAGCGACGCTGGACGACAATCTGAAACCAACGCCGCAGCAGGACCTGACCGAACGACAGTAGCAGCGCGAGTACAAATACAGCCTTCAATGCGGCCAGACCAAGGTCTTCAATAATGTCCGCACCGGGGTTGCCCAGCGCCGGAATCAGAATCAGCAGCGGTACCACGGCCAGATCCTGAAATAGCAAGATCGCAGTAATGCGGCGACCGTGTTCGCTTTCAAGTTCGAGTTTCTCGGTCAGCAGCTTGAGGACGATAGCGGTCGATGACATCGACAGCGCACCACCAATGGCAAATGCTGCGCCCAAACTTATCTCAAAGTATTGCGGCAATAATGGCGCCAGCAAGGCAACGCCCGCCATCGACATCAGAATAGTCAATCCGACCTGCGCAGTGCCAAGACCGAACACATTACGCCGCATTGACTTCAGCTTCGGTAATGAGAACTCGAGACCAATCGAGAACATCAAGAACACCACACCAAACTCTGCGAGCGTATGGGTGGTCGCGCTCTGCGAGGCGAGCCCAAGTGCATGCGGACCAATTAATACACCGACCGTCAGGTAGCCCAGCATCGGTGGTAAATGCATCATGCGAAACGCAACCACGCCAAGTACCGCCGCGATCAGCAGAATGAGCGTAAGTTGGAGCGCAGAGTGCATTAGTTGGTATTCGGTTTCATGATGATTAACCCGCCAGAAAACATAAGAAATCTTACGTCTGGCAGGTTTTTTGCTTTATTTAATGGGCTATACTTTGCGCATGAGTGTAACGCATCAGAAAAGTTCGTCGAAACATTTTGATAACGCCGCTGCTTTGCGTGCGTTGCAACTGGCACGCCAGACCCTGGACATCGAAGCCGAGGCCATCCTAGCGCTCAAGGACCGGCTATCCAATAGCCCCGATGACGCCTTCGCCCGTGCGGTCGCTCTGCTATTAGGTTGCGGTGGCCGAGTAGTGGTCTCCGGCATGGGCAAATCAGGTCATATCGCCCGCAAAATCGCCGCCACACTGGCCTCCACCGGCACCCCCGCCTTGTTCGTACATCCCGCCGAGGCAGCGCACGGTGACCTCGGCATGGTGACCGAGGCAGACGCGGTGATTGCGATTTCCAACTCAGGCGAATCGGACGAATTACTGGCGATCGTGCCCGTCATCAAGCGAATTGGCGCCAAGCTGATCTCGATGACCGGCCGACCGCAATCCACGCTGGCCACATTGGCCGATGTGCACCTTGATATCGGCGTCGCGCGCGAAGCCTGCCCGCTCAACCTCGCACCGACTGCCAGCACTACCGCGACACTTGCCATGGGCGATGCACTCGCCGTCGCCTTACTCGACGCACGCGGTTTTCGTGAGGAAGACTTCGCACGCTCGCATCCGGGTGGCTCATTGGGCCGCCGCTTACTGACCCACGTGCGCGACGTGATGCGCAACGGGGATGACATTCCGAGTGTCGGGCCAGATTTGCTGTTACCGCAGGCGCTGCTTGAGGTAACACGCAAGGGCATGGCGATGACCGCGATCGTTGATCATGATGCAAAGGTCCTCGGTATCTTTACCGATGGTGACTTGCGCCGGCTGATCGAGCTTGGTAAGGATTTCTCTCGAACGCCGGTGCGCGAGGTGATGAATGCAAGACCCCGTACGGTTAGCCCTGAGCAGCTGGCGGTCGAAGCGGTCGATCTGATGGAAGCCTTCCGCATCAATCAGGTACTCGTCACAGAAGGTGACGGCACGCTAGTGGGTGCGCTTCACATTCACGATCTGACACGTGCGAAGGTGATCTGATGACGACGCAAGCCACTCAACGTGCGACCGAACGTGCCAAACAAGTGCGCTTGATGATTTTCGATGTGGACGGTGTACTCACCGATGGCGGCTTGCGTTACGGCGCGCAGGGTGAAACCATCAAGACGTTTCATGTGCTGGACGGCCACGGCATCAAACTACTTCAGCAGTTCAATGTCAAGACTGCGATTATCAGCGCGCGCAAGTCGGAAATCGTGGTGCAGCGCGCGAAAGATCTTGGCATTGATTGGATGCGCCAAGGCGCACAAGACAAGTGTGCTGCTTTTGAAGAATTACTGACTGAGCTTGGCATGCGCGCCGAGCAGTGCGGCTATATGGGTGACGACTTGGTCGATCTGCCTGTCATGACCCGAGTCGGGTTTTGTGCCAGCGTACCGAACGCGCATCCAGAAGTGCGCACGCGCGCGCACCTAGTCACCGATGCAGCGGGCGGCCATGGCGCAGCGCGTGAAGTCTGCGATTTCATCTTGCGTGCGCAAGGCAATTACGAGGCGGCACTGGCGCCGTATCTGAGATGATGGATGATTTTCGGCCACGCCTAAGTGCGCTGACGGCGCTCGGTTTTATGCTGCTGGTGGCAGGCGGAAGTTTTTGGATGCTGCAGAAATCATCCGAGACGAACGAGAATGCTGCGACTCGCCTGAAGACCACCGGGCCCGATTACACCATAGACAAGTTTCGCTACACCAGTACTGGAGAGCGCGGGCGGCCGGAGTATCAGGTCGAAGGTGAGCGCCTGATCCACTATCCGGATCAGGATCACATCACCGTACAGCAACTACGCGTCACGGCATTTTCACCGCACCGACCACCGATGAAAATTCGCTCGGATTCGGCCAAAATTAATAGTGATCGCACTGAATTGCATTTGTACGATAACGTAATATTGCAGCGCCCATCAGCTGACAACGCTAGCGAATTAGTGGCGACTTCAGACTACATGCTTATTTTGACCAAGCAGGATATCGTGAAAACCGATCGCCTAGTCGAGGCAAAAGAAGGGCGTACGGTATTGAGAGGTACCGGGATGACCGCCGACAGCTCGAAACAAACTTTAGCACTGCACAGCCAAGTCAGCGCCAGATACATGGCCCCCGAACAGGTAAAACGATGAATCTGATCTACAGATCCCTCCGCGCCCCGATCATCGGCAGCATTTTTTTCTGTCTCAGTATCGGCGCAGCGTTGGCCGAGCGGGCGGATCGTGACAAGCCAACCAACGTCGAGGCGAATCAGATGCTTTACGACGATGCGAAGCAGCTCAATACCTTTTTAGGTAATGTCGTGCTCACCCGCGGAACGCTAGTCATGCGAGCCGAAAGATTAATTATTAAAAAAGATACCTCGGGCCATCAGCACGCTACGCTTTATGCGGGGGTTGGCGGTATCGTTAGCTTCCGGCAGAAACGTGATGGCGGGAAGGATTTATGGATCGAGGGCCAGGCTGCGGACCGAATCGAGTACGACACAAAGACTGAGATCGCAAAGCTATTCAAGCAGTCGAGGATAAAAATGCTCGACGGCAGCAAAATCACCGACGAGGTTGAGGGAGAGTTGATCTCCTATGATTCGCGCGCAGAGTTTTACTCCGTCAGCAACACGACGACTGGCGAGAGCAAGCCAAGCGCGGGACGAGTACGGGCAACAATTCAACCGCGTGAAAAAGAAAATAAGGGCGATGATAAATAAAGCAAGCAGCCGATTGCACGTACGCGGGCTCCAAAAAAGTTATGGCGCGCGGCAAGTAGTGCATAACGTATCGCTTGATGTTGCCAGTGGCGAGGTTGTCGGACTACTCGGCCCGAACGGTGCCGGCAAGACGACATCTTTCTACATGATTGTCGGCTTGGTACCTTCCGAAGGCGGGCAGATTCTTCTTGATGACGAAAGTATCTCTGAGTTGCCGATTCACCGTCGCGCTCAGCGCGGTCTTTCCTATTTGCCGCAAGAGGCGTCGGTATTTCGCAAGCTGTCAGTAGCGGATAACATCCGCGCCGTACTGGAGCTACAGAAAGACAATAGCAAGCCGCTGCCTGAAGACGAAGTCGAACAACGACTGAATACCCTACTGGCCGAGCTGCAAATTGAGAATCTGCGCGATAACCCCGCGCTTTCGCTATCCGGCGGCGAGCGACGTCGCGTCGAGATCGCTCGCGCATTGGCCACCCGACCACGCTTCATCTTGCTCGACGAGCCCTTCGCCGGTGTTGATCCAATTGCGGTCATCGAGATTCAGCGCATTGTGCGCTTCCTGAAGGAGCGTGGCATCGGCGTACTCATCACAGACCATAATGTGCGAGAGACCTTAGGCATTTGCGATCGTGCCTACATCATCAATCAGGGTTCGGTGCTGGCTTCCGGCAGCCCCGATGAAATCATCGCAAATGAATCCGTACGCCGGGTCTATCTCGGCGAACATTTCCGAATGTAGCCGCCGACAGCGATGAAGCAAACACTTCAGCTCCGCGTTTCACAGCATCTTGCGCTGACGCCGCAGTTGCAGCAGTCTATACGGCTGCTACAGCTATCGACGCTGGAACTGCATCAGGAACTGGAGCAAATGCTGAGTGATAACCCACTGCTCGAGCGATTGGATGATCCGCTCGATCACTCGGTGCGTTTGCTCAGCGATGGGGCGATTAGTACGGCGCCCAGCTCGCCATCCACCAGCACCGAGAGCGATGGCGAAGCGCGTACTGATGCGCCGGATGAACTGAGTGGCGCCGGCACCAGTGAGGATGCCGCGCCCGCTGGTGATGCTGACTGGAGCTTTGACGATGTTTCGCGTACCTCAAAAGCGCCGGAAGACGATAACGCACGTCCACAGCTTGAAGCTCACGAGACCACGCTGCGCGAACATCTGCTGGAACAGCTTTCTGTCACTGTCGATAATCGGCGCGATCGCGCACTCGTCGAGTTGCTGATTGATGCCTTGGATGACAATGGCTATCTGGAGGAATCCCTCGGCGAGATTCTCGCGCGCCTTCCTGAAGAGCTCGAAATCGAAATGGACGAGTTACTGGTCGCGCTGAAGCTGCTGCAAAGTTTCGACCCAGCTGGCGTCGGCGCGCGCGACGCGTCCGAGTGTCTTGCCATTCAAATACGACGGATGGAAAAAGTACCCTTTGTCACCCGACGGATGGCGCTAACGCTGGTCGAGAATCATCTCGAGCTATTTGCACAACGCGAATTCAACAAGCTGAAAAAAATCCTCGACTGCGATGACGAGGATCTGCGCGAGGCGCAAGCCGTGATTCGACGCTGCAACCCGCACCCAGGTGCGGCCTACGCGGGCGACGTGTCGGATTATGTGGTTCCGGATGTCATTGTCAAACGCGCAAAGAATGGTTGGCAAGTCAGCCTGAACCGCGAGGTGATGCCGAAGCTACGCGTCAACGCCATGTACGCGAATATCCTGAAGCAGAGCAAAGGTGAAGGCTCGCTATCGTCACAACTGCAGGAAGCCAAGTGGCTTATCAAAAATATGCGACAACGTTTCGACACGATCCTGCGAGTATCCGAGGCGATCGTCGACCGTCAGCGTAATTTTTTCTCGCACGGCGAAGTCGCAATGCGACCCCTTGTGCTGCGCGAAATTGCTGATACACTGGGTCTGCATGAGAGTACGATTTCGCGTGTCACCACGCAGAAATACATGCTGACGCCGCATGGCATGTTCGAGTTGAAGTACTTCTTTGGCAGCCACGTAGCGACTGAGGCGGGCGGCGAAGCATCTTCAACTGCCATTCGGGCGTTGATCAAGCAACTGATAGGAGCCGAAGACACCAAGAACCCGTTTTCCGATAGCAAGATCACGGATATGTTGGCAGAACAGGGCATGGTAGTTGCCCGCCGAACGGTAGCGAAATACCGTGAGGCCTTGAAGATACCGCCTGTTAATCTGCGTAAATCTCTCTGATCACTATCGGCCGACTCAGCATCTTGCTGATACTGCTTGGCCCAAGTCGCTACCATAGCGCGCTGAATTTCCGAGCATAGCAAGGTCTAAGTCAGACAATCCCGAGTTTTCAACCGTTGCTGTGCTTCGCCCGGTCAGTCTGCCGGCGAAACCGGCGGAACCTCCAGCAACGCCATCCAAGGAGTGCTGTGTATGAATCTCAAGATCAGCGGTCACCATCTGGAACTCACCCCCTCGCTCAGGGAGTACGTGCAAAACAAACTCGAGCGCATCAAACGCCACTTTGATAACGTGATGGATGTCACCGTTATACTCGCCGTGGACGACAATACCGAAAAAGAGAAACGTCAACGTGCTGAAATCAATTTACACATGCGTGGTAAAGACCTGCATGTTGAAAGCGAAGCCCAAGACATGTACTCAGCGATGGATATCCTGATGGACAAACTGGATCGACAGGTGCTGAAGCATAAGGATCGTATCCAAGACCACCACCGTACAACGGTGCGCGGCTACGACGGGGCTACCGAGGTCGCCTGATCCTTTTCCAGCGATCAGCAAAGGGCGCGGCAGCGCCCTTTTTTATTTAAATCTCGTCGACCGCAAATAGCTTCCGATATTCCCGCATCGCATAGCGATCGGTCATACCCGCGATGTAGTCAGCGACGCGACGGGCTTGCGCGGTCAGATCACCATCCACGACTTGATAATCCGGCGGTAGCAATTGAGGGCCGGAGAGAAAAATATCGAACAAGTCCGTCACGATCCGGCGTGCCTTGCTGGTCATGCGATTGACTTGATAGTGCTGATAGAGATTCTTGCGCAAGAAGCTCTTGAGCGTCTGCGCTTCCTCTTTCATGGCGCTGGAAAATCCAATCAGCGGGGGGGCATTGCGTACATCGGAGATCGTCTTGATATCGGCACTCGCGATATTAGCGCGTGAGGTCTGAATCAGGTCGACCACCAACGCGTTAATCATGCGTCGTACGGTTTCGTTGATTGCTCTCCGCCCGGAAATATTAGGAAACTCTCGTTGCACCTCAGCAGAAAAGCGCGCGTAGAGTCCCACCTCTTGTAACTGCTCCACACTCAATAAACCGGAGCGCAATCCGTCATCAATGTCGTGATTATTGTACGCAATCTCATCCGCCAGATTGGTGAGCTGGGCCTCAAGGCTGGGCTGTTTCTTGTCAATGAATCTGCGACCTACTTCACCCAAAAGCTGTGCATTGGGTAGCGAGCAGTGCTTGAGAATACCCTCTCGAGTCTCGAAGCTGAGGTTCAAACCCTCGAATGCGCCGTAGCGCTGTTCCAGCGCATCCACCACGCGGAGGCTTTGAAGATTGTGCTCGAAGCCGCCGTAGTCTTTCATGCAGGCGTTCAGCGCATCCTGCCCGGCGTGTCCGAAAGGTGTGTGGCCGAGATCGTGGGCGAGTGAAATTGCCTCGACCAAGTCTTCGTTGAGTTGCAGATTACGCGCCAACGAGCGCGCGATCTGAGCCACCTCGATACTATGAGTCAGACGGGTACGAAACAGATCACCTTCATGGTTAACAAATACCTGGGTCTTGTATTCAAGCCGGCGAAACGCTGCACAATGAATGATGCGGTCACGATCACGCTGGAACTCGCTGCGCGTCTGCGGACTTGCCTCTGGCGTTTGGCGACCCGCCGAGTTATCGGTGCGCGCAGCATACGGCGCTAGCTGTGTCTCGTAAGTCGCGATCATGCTCATGGATGCGTGCACGAAGTGAGGGTCGCTGTCAGCAGGTCAGTCGGCGCTGCGGTGATGATGGTCGAGCCCAGCGGCTTGAGCAAAATGAATTTAATCTGACCACCTTCGTTTTTCTTGTCGACCTCCATCAGGTCAAGCCAGCGCGACTCGCCGAGGTTTGGTGCCGTGGTTGGCAAACCCGCTGCTTTCACCAGCGTCACAAGTCTGGCCTGCTCCGCTGGCGACAAATAGCCCATCCTGACTGACAAGTCGGCCGCCATGACCATGCCACAACCAACCGCCTCACCGTGCAGCCACTCGCCATAGCCAAGGCCCGCCTCAATCGCGTGGCCGAAGGTATGTCCAAAATTCAAGATGGCGCGCAAACCGCTCTCGCGCTCGTCTTGGCGAACAACTTCCGCCTTGATTTCGCAAGAGCGACGGATCGCATACGCTAACGCCGCAGCATCACGCGCGCGCAATAGGTGGATGTTCTCTTCCAACCAGTTAAAAAATGCGGTATCAATGATGGCACCGTGCTTGATCACTTCTGCCAAGCCTGCCGACAATTCGCGATCGGGCAGCGTCGCTAGTGTTGCGGTATCTGCCAGTACCAATTGCGGTTGGTAGAAGGCGCCGATCATGTTTTTGCCGAGCGGGTGATTGATAGCCGTCTTGCCACCCACCGATGAATCGACCTGCGCCAGCAAGGTGGTTGGCACCTGTACAAAAGGTACGCCACGCATATAGGTGGCTGCCGCAAATCCGGTCATATCACCAATAACACCGCCACCGAGTGCCAGAAGGGTCGTCTTGCGGTCGCATTTTTGCTCGAGCAAGGCGGTAAAGATCGCCATCAAATTCTCAGCGTTCTTTTCTTCCTCGCCATCTGGCAACACAATCGGAACGCACTGCTTGCCAGCAGCTTGTAGCGTAGCTGACAAGCGCTCAAGGTAGAGCGGCGCGACAACGGTATTCGTCACAATCGCAATGCGCTTGCCGGGCAAGCTGCGGATCAATTCAACATCAGTCAGCAATTCACTACCGATAATGATAGGGTAGCTACGCTCAGCGAGATCAACATTCAGACGCGCAAAAATCGAGGCAGGGGCGTGGCTCATAGGGGATTCGTGGATGTTGCAGTGGCCACCGGCCAGCCGGCCAGCTCTAACTGCGACAAAATAGTTTGGACGACTGTCTGTACGTTGGGGCGCCCGGTCTCTACGGTGATGTGCGCCACCTCCTCATACAACGGCGCACGCTCTCGCATCAGTGCTTCGATCCGCGCGCGCGGGTCAGCGGTTTGTAGCAGCGGCCGGTTTCGATCGTGACTAGTACGTTGTAACAGGCTGCTCACCGAGGCCCGCAAATACACCACGGTTCCGTGCTCCCGAAGACGGCGCCGACTTTCTTCGTTGAGTATCGCGCCACCACCGGTCGCCAGCACCATGCCCTGCTGCTGGGTCAGGTCACGGATTACATCCGCCTCGCGCTGCCGGAAGCTGGCCTCACCCTCGATTTCGAAGATCAGTGTGATCGAGGCGCCGGTACGCGACTCAATCTCATGGTCGGCGTCGACAAACTGCATGTTCAGCCGCTTCGCGAGCGCGCGTCCGATGGTTGTCTTGCCCGAGCCCATCAGCCCGACCAGAAAGATATTGGCATGCGGAGTCGACATAATTGCCATGAAGGGGAAGTTTCCCCCGGAAAAGCAACAGTTTATCCGATCCAAGCAGGGTCGTTCGTCAGCGGATCTGCACTGCGCCGGCCGCGGCCAGATCCGCGACGATGCGCGGAGTGATGAATATCAGCAGCTCCTTCTGGCTACGCAATTGTGTGGTCTGACGAAACAGCTGCCCCAACACGGGGATATCACCGAAGAACGGTACTTTGTAGATATTGCTACGCTCTTCTTGCGTGAAAATGCCACCTAGTACGACCGTGCCGCCATTCTCGACCTGCACATTGGTCTTCACATGCTTGGTGTCGATCGCGTAGCTGTTACCGACCGCAATACCTCGTGAATCCTTGGCCACATCCACCGTCAGGATGATATTGCCGTCCGGCGTGATTTGCGGCGTCACCTCCAATTTCAGATTGGCTTTTTTGAACTGCACCGACGTCGCGCCGCTGGAGGTCGCCTGCTGATACGGAATTTCCTCACCCTGCTCGATGATGGCTGGCTGTTGATCTGCGGTCACAACACGCGGACTGGAAATAATCTTGCCTTTGCCATCCGCCTGCAGCGCGGTGAGCTCCAGATTTAGAAAACGATTCGCGCCGGCAGAGAAGAGACTAAAGCCAATGCTGCCCGGGTTAGCCGTACCAATTCTGCCTGCCGGCAGATCGACGAACTGGGTATTCGGCATGTAACTACCGGAGGTCACGACTGCCTGCCCGGTTTGCTCACCCACACCGAGATAATTGCCTGTCACGGCCGCTCGTGCAGTGCCTGGCAAATGAATTCCTGGCGTTCCCCCATTGGCCCGGTTGAGGTCGAGATACCCCAACCGCGCGCCAAGATTTTTGTTAAAACTATCATCCGCTTCAACGATGCGCGCCTCTATCATGACCTGACGCTGGGGTACATCCGTCATCTGAATCAGGCGCCGCACTTCTTCTAGCTTGCCCGGTGTGTCCGTGACAAAGAGCTTGTTGCTACGCGGCTCGGCTGAAGCACTGCCACGTCGCGACAAAATGCTGCCACGCCCGGGTTGACCATCCAAACCGAACACCTTCTGGAATGCTTCTGCCTTTTGATAGTTCAGCTGAAACGTCTCGGTGACGAGCGGCTCGAGTTCATTGATCTGCGCCCGCTGCTCTAACTCAAGTCGCTCTTTGGTCAACAACTCATCCTTAGGCGCAATCCACAGCACGTTCCCGCTCTTACGCATATCAAGGCCGCGCGCCTGCATCACGATATCCAGCGCTTGATCCCAGGGCACATCCTTCAATCTCAGGGTCACATTACCACCGACGGTATCACTGGCGACCACGTTCAAGCCGGTGAAATCAGCAATCACTTGAAGCAAGGCACGCACCTCAATGTTCTGGAAATTCAGCGAGAGCCTCTCACCACGATAGCCGCGACCGTTACCCCGTTCGTCGGATTTCTGAGGCTTGAGTTCGACCACCAAGCGGCGATCCGTCTGCCAGGCAACATGATCCCATTGACCAGTCGCGGCGATACTGATGCGGACCATATCGCCATTCACACTCGAACTGATCTCTTGTACCGGCGTCGCAAAATCTTTCACATCCAAACGACGTCGCAGCAACTCCGGCAATGCACTTTTCATTAGGTCGATCACGACCACCTGCCCTTGGCGACGAACATCAATCGCAGACTGCTCGCGCGCCAGATCAATAATGACACGCCCGGCACCGTCATCACCACGACGAAAATCGATGTCCACGACTGCGTTTCTTTCGCTAGCGATTCTTGCTGCTTTTTCAGCCGCAGAAGCAGTGACGGACGTTGTCGCTGACGCAGACTCGCCAAGTATGATTTGGACTTCCTTGTCATGTAGACGAGTGCTGTGCGCAATGGATCGTTTGAGATTGATAACGATGCGTGTACGGGTACCCGCTTGAACAATATCCACATGACGTACGTCGCCCAGATCAAGTGATTGGCGCATGGTCGATGTCGCGTTCACGGTGTCGGGCAGATCAATCACAATGCGGGGTGACGTTATGGTTGCAAAGCTCGGTGGCAGCGTCGTCAGTGCATGGCCCAGCTGCGCTCGCAGTACGATCCGGTCACCGTCGCGACTGATATCGATGGCGCGTAGCGCGTTTGGCTCCGCACGACTGATGGATGCTGCAAGCAAGAGCACCCAGAACATTGCACCCGCGCGCTGTACCAGTTGCCTCATTTTCGCTCCTGTAGCACAAGCTGCGTTTGTCGACGTACCCAGCCACCGGTACTGTCTGCTACCCACTCATCGATATCGACGGTTTTGTCATTGATGGCAATCACTTTGCCCAAGTCTTGCCCGAGGTGCGCACCAATCCGAACGGAGTAAATCAGCTTGTCCGCTTGTATCAGCGCCACCACATCCTTGCCGCGCCGTAGATTGCCAATTAGCTGCAGACTATCGAGTGGGAAAGTCTCAAGTGGCTCACGCGGACGGCGCAAATCAGGCTGCGGGGTATTGCTTATCGCGGCGGCGTCAATGGTTGAAAGTTTCGACAGGTCGAAAGGATCTGTGCGCTCACCTGCCTGATAGCGAAACTCTGCCGTCCGAGCGGCCTGCGGCAGATTGACCGGCTTCGGATGATGTCGCTGGCGAATTTCAGCCATCCAACGTTGTAGATCATCGCTCTCTTGCTGCTGACACGCAGTCAACAACAACACCGCTGACCAAGACCAAAGTCGCCTCATCGGAGCACCTGCTGTTTGCGCTCAGGCGCCCGTTGTTTTTTTTGTTCCGTCTCAGCTGGATCCAGATAGCGGAAGGTATGCGCCAAGCACTCGAAAGCGAGCAGGCCTTCACGCTGCTGTGTCATCGCGATATGGTCGATCGTCACGATACGCGGCATATTGGCGATATCGCTGACAAATCCTGCGAGTGCATGGTACGAACCCGACAGCCTCATCTCGATCGGTAACTCTGCATAGTACTCACCGATTTTTAATTGGCCTGGCTTGAACAACTCGAACTGCAAACCGCGCACAACGCCCACCTGACTGATCTCGGCCAGTAGCGCATCGATTTCCGATTTGGCAGGTAGTTGGCGCTCTTGCTGCAAGACCTGTGCCTCAACCTCGGCTTTTTGCTTGCGTAAAGTGTCGAGATGGTGCGCTTGGGCTACCTTATGCTCAAACTCAGTACGCAGTTTCTGCTCGGTTGCGGCGCCGCTATCAAGCGTCTCCCACTGGGGTGACCAGGCAAGCCAACCACCCATAGCAATGACCAACAGTGCAAGAAGAATCGGAATCAGTGTGCGCGGTAATGGCGGCCATAATCCGGGGGGTCGACCCGCCAACCCATCGAACTGGTCCAGCAATGCCTTGACACTGATTATTGGCGGGATCACTTCTGCGTCCCCTCGGGCGCATGCTGCTCAAGGCTGATATTGAACTCGACTACTTTTTTGGCATCGCGCCCCTGACCAAGATTAGCGGACTTGATCTCGCCTAATTCTGGCCAGCCCAGCCAATTCACCTCGGTATGCAACGCCCGCAATAACTCCGAGACACGCGCATTCGATTGTGCGACCCCATTCAGCGTCAGCTTGTCCGTCTGTTTGAGTGATTTCAGCGCGACACCTTGTGGCACCCGAGTAGCAAGTTCATCGAGCAAGCGTACCGGGTAAGCACGCCCATTTTGAAGCCGCTCTACGGCAGCACGACGCGCATTCAAACCGGCTATCTGCGCCTGTAGCTGCTGAATCTCGCGCAGGCGTATATCCAGTTTCGCGTTCTCAGTGCTCAGTAGTTGGTTACGCTCTTCTTGTTGACTGATACGGCCCGCGTTAATGACGTACCCAGCTAACACCACCGATAGCCCCAGTACCGACATCAGGCCGAGCTGGCGTTGGAATTGTTGCTTTCGCTCACGCCTTCTCTCTTCACGCCAAGGAAGTAGATTCAGCCTTATCACGGGTCGAAGCTACGTAGTGCGAGCCCGCATGCCAGTGTGCATGCGGATGGGTGCTCATGATCACCGGATGTCAGCCCGGGCTTCACGGCCAATTGCTGCCATGGGTCGAGCGTGCTCACGGCAACCGACATCCGATCTGCCAAAACGTTTTTCAGATCGGCCGGCGCTGGGCCTAATAGATAAACATGATGCAAGCTCGTGTGACCGGCTGAGGTCTGAGACAGCTGAAAAGCCCGATTGAATTCCTGACAGATCGCCTCGATTGCGACAGCCTCCTTGCGCGCTAAGGTTGGGCTCAAGCGTTTTTCAAACAGCAGTGCTTCACCATGCATGAAGTAGGCATGGACCTGATCCGCATCGATCTGAATCACGCCAAGCACATGATCCGCTGGGAGTTCATTTGCCCTGACCATCAAGCCGATAGCCGACATCAGTGCCTGCGACTCGACATCAATAATCTGCGGTTTAAGTCCGACCGCGAGCGCAAGCTCTGCACGCTCATTAATTTTTTCTTGTCGCGCGGCGACCAGCATGACATCCATGGCATCGGCCTGCTGTGTACTAGCACTCATGATGGCGAAGTCGACGCCGATCTCTTCACGCGCTACCGGCAGCAAAGCCATCGCTTCGGCCTCGACATACATTTCCAACTCGTCTTCACTAGATTGGGCCGGTAATCTCAAGGTCTTTTTTATCACCGCGCTGGCGGGCAAAGCGAGCGCTGCATGGCGTAGCCGACTACCGCTCTCCCGCATGGCATCGCGCAAGGCGACACAAACGGCGTCGCGCATGACAATGCTGCCGTCACGGATCGCACCCGTTGGCAAATTCTGGTGTGCATAGTGTGCGATCTGGACATGGCGGCCGCTCGACACCAACTCCATCACCCGTACACCACTAGTACTGATGTCGACCCCAACGACCGGAATCGTTGTCCGGCCCCACCAGCGATGAAAAGACAGCATTCGCTGGACCTCTTCCTGTATTGTCAATTTCAAAACGTGCGGCGGATGCTAGCAAGCGTGTTTCGGCGCTGTAAAGCAGACCCGCGACAGCGTTGTCAAATACCGACGCTGTGCGCTGCACTAGGCTGTTGCCGATCCTTCATCAAGAATGCTCACCAACAGGCTAGCGAAATCGGAGGCATGCGCTGCCGCTATAATGAACACCGTTCACCACCGCCTCATGCCCCGCCTGAATGACTACCCCGTCCCCGACTAATAACGCTGATCAAGGTCAACGCAACAAATGGCCTGCTCCAGTGCGATTAGCACTAAGCGTGTTCGGCTTTTTTGCAGGTCTAACGTTGATCGGGGCGCTGCTGGTTGTCTTCATGATGATGATGGCCTATCCAAATCTGCCGGATATCGACTCACTGGCAACTTACCAACCCAAGATGCCCTTGCGCGTGTTCTCAGCCGATAACATGTTGATCGGCGAATTCGGCGAAGAGCGGCGTAGCTTGGTGCGCTACAAAGATATTCCCAAGGTAATGAAGCAAGCCGTGCTAGCGATCGAGGATGATCGCTTCTATGAACATCATGGCGTGGATTACTGGGGTGTCTTGCGCGCGGCGATCCACAACGCCCTCGGCGGTCGTCGTCAGGGTGCTTCTACCATCACCCAACAAGTGGCACGTAATTTCTTTTTATCGAGTGAACAAACCATCAAGCGTAAGTTGTACGAAGTACTACTGGCATGGAAAATCGAAAAGACGCTGACCAAGGATCAGATTCTCGAACTGTATATGAATCAGATTTATCTTGGCCAACGCGCTTATGGCTTTGCTTCGGCGGCGCAAATTTATTTCGGCAAGAAACTCGGTGATATCAGTGTTGCTGAGGCGGCCATGCTGGCGGGACTACCGAAAGCACCCTCTGCAAATAACCCCGTCGTCAATCCGAAGCGCGCAAAAGCACGTCAGTTATACATCTTGCAGCGCATGCATGATCTTGGCTACATCACTACCGCGCAGTACGAACAAGCGCGTGACGAACAGCTGAAGATCAAGATGGATAGTAATGACTTCGGGGTACATGCGGAGTACGTCGCCGAGATGGCACGCCAGATGGTGTACGACCAATACAAGGAAGATGCCTACACGCGCGGCCTGAATGTTTTCACCACCATTACCAAAGCTGATCAGGACGCTGCTTATCTCGCGCTCAGGCGCGGCGTGCTGGACTATGAAAAGCGACAGGCTTACCGTGGCCCCGAGGGGTACATGGAAATCCCCGCCGACAAGACCGAGGCGGAAGCCGCGATCGAAACGGAACTTGCCGAGCACCCGGACAGCGACGGCATTATTGCCGCCGTCGTGTTGTCGACCGGGCCTAAAACCGTACGCGCCGTGCTGGCGTCAGGAGAGGAAATCACGGTCCCTGAGGCAGGGCTTGGCATGGCCGCGACGGCGCTGACGGACAAAGTGCCCGCAAATAAACGGATCCGGCGTGGCGCCATTATTCGCGTCACTCAGGAAGGTAGTAGCTGGTTTTTAATTCAACTACCGGAAGTAGAGTCAGCCTTTGTCGCGGTCAATTCAGAGACCGGTGCGATCCGGGCGCTGGTCGGTGGTTTTGACTTCAACCGTAACAAATTTAATCATGTCACGCAGGCATGGCGTCAGCCTGGTTCTTCCTTCAAACCCTTTATTTATTCTGCGGCACTGGAAAAAGGTTTCTGGCCCGGTACGGTGGTGAATGATGCTCCGCTTAGCTTCGATGCGTCGCAAACCGGCAGTCAGGCATGGGAGCCCAAGAACTACGATGGGAAGTACGAAGGTCCCATGACGATTCGTAAAGGCCTGTCGAAGTCGAAGAACATGATCTCGATTCGTATCCTCGACAAGATTGGCCCGGCCTACGCTCAGGAGTACATTACTCGTTTTGGATTTGAAGCGGATAAAAACCCACCCTATTTGACACTCGCGCTTGGTGCCGGGGCGGTCACACCGCTGCAACTTGCTGCTGCGTACACTGTATTTGCCAATGGCGGTTACAAGGTAAATCCTTACCTGATCTCGAAAATCACCAGCAACGACGGTAAGCCACTGTTTGAAGTGAATCCCGACAAAGCCGGCGATAGTGCAGTACGCGTAATCGATGCCCGCAACGCCTATGTGATCGACAGCATGTTGAAGGATGTCGTGCGCTACGGTACTGCGACGCGCGCACTGTCGCTCAAGCGCGGTGATATCGCCGGAAAAACCGGTACCACCAATGACTCAATCGATGCCTGGTTCGCGGGCTATCACCCGAAACTGGTGGGTGTCGCCTGGATCGGCTTTGATAAGCCGCGCAACTTGGGGAACAAAGAAACAGGCGGTGGTCTTGCATTACCGATCTGGATTAACTACATGCAAAAAGCCTTGCCAGGCTTACCTGTAGCAGAGCGCGAGATCCCGTTTGGCGTCATTAACCATAATGGCGACATGATGTACAGCGAGTACATCGAAGGGGAAGGGGTGCACTCACTGGGCATGCATCAGGGTGAAGATAAATCGAACGCTGGCGCGACGGACTCCCAGAGAGAAACACCACGCGAGCCTAGTAAAGAGCTACTCAAAGAAGGCGCCAAGGGCGAAATTTTCTGATCTAGCGTCTTTTGACTCATGCGCTTGTTGGGTCAAGGCGCGACGGCCAACTCGACCCCCGCCTGCGCACTGGCAAGCCTCGACAGGGCACTGAACAACTCACCACCATCGCGAGTGTCGCGCCAACTGCCGTCAATCATTCGGAAATGAAAACCACCGGCACGCGCGGCAACCCAGATCTCCTGCATCGCAGCCTGTGTGTTGACAATAATCTTGCTGCCGCCATCGATGAATTCAATCTCCATGACGTTGCCGCTGCGACTGCATTCAATATCCACGTCGGCCGAGTCGGCGGCACGCTCGATTCCCGTTTCGATTTGGTCCAGTACGCGCCCCGCAATGGTCAGGAACTCGGTTTCGGTCATGCTAAACTCCATTCGGTATTTTGACGCAGATCTCCGCCCATGAAGGGCGACATCGTCGGCCTATTTCACTTCTATGCGCCAACTATCCTGCATTCTAACGATGATGTTCAGTATCGGCTTAACCGCCTGTGGCCAGAAGGGTGCGCTCTATCTGCCCGATCGACCGGCGCCACCGGCTACCTCCACTAACAGCGAATTTGACGCGCAGCCGGCCAATAATGCCGAGCCAGCGCGCAAGCCCTAAGCATGTCGTATTTTGAATATCGCGGCGATACCCTGTATGTCGAAGGATTGCCGCTCGACCAGATTGCAAACCAAGTCGGCACGCCGACTTATGTGTACTCGCGAGCAGCGCTGACTCAGAATTTTAGGGCGTATGCGGATGCCTGTCGTGCACATGGCCGCGGCGAGAGGGGTGCACTGGTCTGCTATTCAGTAAAGTCGAACTCCAACCTTGCAGTGTTGAACTTGCTTGGGCAGCTAGGTTCAGGCTTTGACATCGTCTCCGGCGGCGAGCTACTGCGCGTGCTGGCGGCAGGCGGTGATCCGCGCAAGGTGATCTTCTCGGGCGTGGGCAAATCAGAAGAAGAAATCAAGCTCGCGCTGTCGCACGATATTCTCTGCTTCAATGTCGAATCGATTCCCGAATTACACCGACTGAGTGCCATCGCTAGCAGCATGGGGCGGCAGGCTCGGGTATCGCTGCGCGTAAACCCGGATGTTGATCCCAAGACCCATCCGTATATCTCGACCGGGCTGAAAGATAACAAGTTCGGTATAGCTTTCGAGGATGCACTCGAGACATATCGCATTGCCCATAGCCTTCCCCATATCGAGGTAACGGGTATCGATTGCCACATCGGCTCCCAGCTGCTGGATGATGCGCCGCTGCTGGAGGCGCTCGACAAAGTGATCGAACTAGTCGACCAGTTGCAGTCCATGGGCATCGCCCTTCACCATCTGGATATTGGTGGCGGCATCGGCATTACCTATGACAACGAGAAGCCGGTAGCTGTCGCTGATTATCTGGCGCGCTTATTCAAGCGGATCGATCACTGGCGCGCCGAAAAATATGACGGCGCTCCTATCAGCGTCATGTTTGAACCGGGGCGCTCGATCGTCGGCAATGCGGGCGTACTGCTGACCCGAGTGGAATATCTCAAACATGGGGCCACCAAGAATTTTGCAGTAGTCGACGCAGCCATGAATGACTTGATGCGTCCGGCGATGTATGAGGCCTGGCATGGCGTGCAATCAGTTAATCGGCGCGATGCCACTGCGATGTCGTATGACGTGGTGGGCCCGGTTTGCGAATCGGGTGACTGGCTGGCGCGTAACCGACAACTCACGCTTGCGCCCGGCGATCTGTTGGCGATCATGTCAGCAGGTGCCTACGGCATGACCATGGCATCGAACTACAACACGCGTGGTCGCGCAGCCGAGGTACTGGTAGATGGCAGCCACTTCAGCGTGATTCGACGTCGAGAGAATCCGAAAGACCTTTTCGCGCTCGAATCCATCGTTGAATAGGGCCTGTGGCCCTGGCCGCAAGCAAGAGTAGGACGATCGCACCCATCAGGATCGGCTCGCCAAAATTCTGTTTACCCGCTCGCATCCACCAAAAATGCAGTAGCGCGAGCAGGGCCGTCAAATAAATCATGCGATGCAAACGTGACCAGTAGCGACCTAAGCGACGCTGCATCGCCTTGGTACTGGTCAGCGCCAGCGGAATCAGCAGCACGAATGCAGCGAATCCAACGGTGATGAATGGTCGCTTCCAGACATCGGCCCAGATCTCGTCCAGGTCAAAGAAATGATCGAACCAGATAAACGTGGTGAGATGGAGGCTGGCGTAGAAAAAAGCGAACAGCCCCAGCATTCGTCGTAATGCTTGCAACCAATGCTGCCCGCTGAGTCGGCGCAGCGGTGTGATCAAAAGGGTCAGCGTCAGGAGATAAAGCGTCCAGTCGCCGCTAGCACGGGTAAGTTGCTCGATCGGATTAGCGCCTAATTGATTCTCTGTCGCCAGCCATATATAAACTGCCAGAGGTAGCAACGCACACAAGAAGGCAGAACGCTTCAGCAGTAGCAGTCGCGCAGCGCTGAGCGTCATTGGCTCAGTAAAACTTCTTCAAATCCATACCGCTGTAGAGCGAAGCAACTTCCGGATAGCCATTGAACATGAGCGTCTTGCGTTTCTTGGTGAAGTAACCATCTTCACCAATCCTGCGTTCACTCGCCTGTGACCAACGTGGGTGATCCACCTCCGGGTTCACATTCGAATAAAAACCATACTCTTCCGGCGCCGCGACATTCCATGCAGTTCTAGGTTGAACTTCAGTAAAGCGAATACGAACAATCGACTTGGCCGATTTAAAGCCGTACTTCCAAGGCACGATGATACGAACCGGCGCACCATTCTGATTCGGCAGCACCTGACCATACATGCCGAGCGTGAGCAAAGTGAGCGGATGATTAGCTTCGTCGATACGCAAGCCTTCAACATAGGGCCAATCGAGCACGCGACTACGCACACCCGACATCTGCGCCCGATCTGCTAGCGTGGTGAACTCGACATACTTGGCATTTCCGGTCGGCTCAACTTTACGAATCAACTCGGCCAAAGAAAAACCGATCCATGGGATCGCCATCGACCAACCCTCGACGCAGCGCAGACGATATAAACGCTCTTCGAGCGGTGCAAGCTTGAGCAGCGCATCGAGGTCCAGCGTCAGCGGCTTCTTGACCTCTCCATCAATCTTCAAAGTCCATGGCCGGGTCTTGAGTGATCCGGCGTAAAGTGCCGGATCGCCTTTGTCGGTACCGAACTCATAGAAGTTGTTATAACTGGTCGCGTCAGCGTAGGGGGTTGGTTTGTCTGTTGCGCTGTACTTGGTATTCCGTTGCGCAGGCAAGCGCGGTCGCTGTACAGGCTCGGTCGCTAGCGCAGAGCCAGCGTATCCGGTGGCGGCCAGTGAAGTGGCAGCTAAACCTTGCAAGAAAGTGCGACGCGAGAGCGCGATCTCACGTGGCGTGATCTCAGAAGGCAATGGTTCGCGGTAGCGCGGAATCTTGATCCACATAATGATGATGGCGTATTGCCCGGCCATGCCTGAGGCAGTGGCCAGGCGATCAACTAATCAGAGCTCTCCGTAGGAATGCAAGCCCGAGAGGAACATATTCACCCCCAGAAAAGCGAAGGTAGTGACCAGAAGTCCGACCACTGCCCACCAAGCGGCGACTTGGCCACGCAGGCCTTTCATAAGGCGCATATGCAACCAGGCTGCATAGTTCAGCCAGACGATCAGCGCCCAAGTTTCTTTCGGATCCCAAGACCAATAACCACCCCAAGCCTCGGCTGCCCACAAAGCCCCTAAGATAGTGGCGATAGTAAAGAACGCAAAGCCAACCGCGATCGCTTTGTACATCACATCATCCAGCACTTCCAGCGGTGGCAGCCGATCTTCCAGCTTGCCTTTGGCTTTAAGCAGATAGGCAATACCAACCATGGCGGCGAGTGCGAAAGTACCGTAGCCAATGAAATTCGCTGGCACATGAATTTTCATCCACCAACTTTGCAATGCCGGCACCAGTGGCTGAATCTCGTGCGCGTCGCGCGCTGTCATGTACCACAGCAAAAAACCGACTGCGGCCGAGATTACTAACATCACGAAGGCACTGAATGAACGCGTTTCATACTTCTGCTCATAGAACACCAAAAACAAGGCGGTGATCAGGCAGAATAAAATAAACACTTCGTATAGATTGGATACCGGGATGTGTCCGATGTCTGAACCGAGAAGATACGACTCATACCAACGCACCATCATGCCGGTAAAGCCGAGCAGAATCGCCGCCCAGCACAACTTGCTGCCGACCGAGCCACCAAAGCTTGAGCGTGCTATCAAGCCTCCCCAGTAAAACAGGGTCGAGAGAAAGAACAGGGTGCTCATCCACAAAATAGCGGATTGACTGGAAAGCATGTACTTCAGGAAAAATCGGTTCTGCGCCGCGTCCAGATTGCCGCCGTACAGATAAATGCCGTACAAGGACGTCGCAGCAATTAACAGAAACAGCGTGCGTGAAGATTTCCAGTACCAGCCGAGGCCGGCGAAAGTCGGCACTGCCGCTAGCAAGATCGCCCTCTCGTAGATATCCATGAACTCGCCGTAGCGGCTGAGCGCGAACAGCGCCCCCACCAGCAATAGCACGGCAAACAGCCAGTCGAACCAGCTGCGCCCTTTGAACGGGTTGCTGCCCTCTGCGTAGGTTGTATTTTCAGTGAGCTCCATCGTTTATCTCCGTAGATCCTGCAGTACTGCTATGCGCTGCGAAGTATAGTTGAGTGCGCTAAGACGTGCCGATAAGTACATGGACCCATAGCCTGCCTCGTTAGGTCGATGGCAAGCGCGCCTTCATCTGCTCGAATTCCTTATCGAAATCCAGACTACGCCGCTGTGTACTCATGGCCATCAGCGTGTGCACACCACCGCCGGCATCGGGCCGAATCCAGACCCATAGTCGACGCTCGCGGATATACAGCATGGCGAATACCCCAAGCACCAGTAGCAAACAGCCCAAATAAACCACGTTCTTACCAGGGGATCGGGTGACCTGGAACACCGAGGCTTTCACCTCGTCAAAGCTACGTAATTGCAGATACACCGGCGCGCCGTAAAAAAAGGAGTCGGCGAGCGCATCCGTCGAACGCTGCAGAAAGCGCGCATTCTTGGGGTCGGGTACCGCAGCCGGCAAGCCATCCTTGTCGCGCGCGACTTGCCATAGCTCCCACATCGCACCATTCAAGATCTTCATGAAGATATCGACAGTTCTTTCCTGCTGATCCTTCGGGACCTTGTCGATAAATCGCGCCACCGCGATATAGCCGGAAGACTCGGCATCACCGGCAAACACATTCAGACCACGCAATGCCGACAGCTGAAGCTGCTCGCGCATTTGCGGCGAGCTATTCGCCCCTAACGGCACATTCGCACCGTAGCGCTTGGCTGCCTTTTCACGCATGGCAGGATCCGAGATCGCCGCACGTAAGCGCATCCATTCGTCAACCTTGCCGTTAGCATCTGCGGGAATACGGAGATAACGGAATCCCTCTGATGGGTTATCGCGCACACCGGCAAGAAATACTTCTTCACCGTCAATAGTCACCGGCATCATGTAATTGCTGAACTCGCGTGCCTGACCCGTTTTGTCGCGCAGCTTGTACTGCACACTCGGACCTACATTACGAAGATCCTTGCCGCGCTCACGATTGGCGGCCGACCCTAGTCGCTTCTCGAGGTTCTCGTTGAAACCCTTGGGCTGCTTCACCGAACGTGGATCACCCGCCATATTTTCAACGTTGAACGGACGGAAGCCCGACCACTCAATGGTGTAATCCCCATCGTTGCCAGCAAGGCGTGACGCTTTCCCGACTTGCCCGTCGACCGGAAATTGCACATGGCTGGATCCGGCCATGGGATAACCGGCTAACTTCAACTGGCTACCACCATCTTCAAAGCTCGACTGGTACACCGCGAGCCCTTTATAGATCAAAGGCTCATTCACTTTGATCGTGGCGCGGAAATTATTACCCGTCTCTTTATCGGTCACGATCACATTACTGGCGAACAGCTTCGGCATACCGGTCGAGTAGAAATCGACGATGAATTGCTCCAGCTGAATCGAGAACGGCAGATCTTGTATCAACACACCATCGCCCATTTGCAGGATGGTGGTGTTGCTGCTCTGCCCCTCGGGAATCAGGGTATTGCCTCGGAAGGTGATATTGCCGTTACCGAGTCGGTGCTTTTCGGGAATGTCAGCGATCACGCCGCTGCCCTTGAAGGTTTCTTTTCCGAACATCCACTGCTGCGCGCGAATGGGCAAATTGGAGTCAAGCAGCCCGCCAACACAAATGATGACAATAGCCGAATGCGCAAAGATGTAGCCAAGCTTGTTGGCAGCGCCTTGCTTCGCGCTCAGTAAAACAGCGCCATCTTTGGGGATTTGCCGCACCTGATAACCGGCAGCAGCGATCTGGTGCGTGTATTCCCGCACCAACTGGTCGATCGCACGCGAAGATGACCACTCGGCACGATGATGAAAATTTCGAAGCGACTGTTCGCGCACATTCACGCGCCAGCTCTTCATGTCAGCGATCATTTTCGGCGCATTACGAATAATGCAGAGCGAGGTCGAGGTGACCAGAAACGCCATGATCAGCAGGAACCACCAAGCCGAATAAACCGAGTAAACAGAAAAACGCGCAAACACCTCAAACCAGAAGGGGCCGAACTGATTCACATAGTTCGGCATTGGCTCGCCCTGTATCACGACGGTACCAACCACCGAGGCAATCGAGATAATGGTCAACAAGCTAATCGCGAACCGCATCGACGATACCAGCTCGACCAGCTCGGTCACGAAACGACCACGGTTGGTCAGCAGCATGCCCTGGGTCGTGGCGGTGGATGATGGGTGGCTTGTGTCGAGAGTATCCATAGTTGCCAGCATAAAACAAAAAGGGGCGGCTTGTGGCCACCCCTCGTATTAGTTTGTGTCTCCCGCTCGATCAGCTTATCGGGAGATGAAACGAATCACCGCAGACCAGTGATGTAATCGGAGACGGCTTTCATCTCGTCATCAGTGAGTCTTTTGCTGATGGCCGTCATTTGTGCAGAGTTGCTACGAGTACCAGCACGGAAATTCGTCAGCTGCGTTATCGAGTAATCCTGATGTTGGCCAGCGATACGCGGATATTGCGCCGGAATACCTGCACCGTTCGGGCTGTGGCAGCCTGCGCAGGCAGGGATATTTTTTTCAGCGATACCGGCGCGATAAATTTTGCGGCCCAACTCAGTAGTCTCTTTGACCTTGGCAACGCCAGGCGTGGCTCTTTGCGTCGAAAGGTAGGCGGCGATATTGGCGATATCCTCAGGTGTCATCGCTTTAGCGATCATGGTCATGATGGCGTTGTTGCGATCTGGCCCCTGAAAATCGTGCAACTGCTTCTTGATGTAAGCAGCATGTTGACCGCCAAGCTTCGGGTTTTGCGGGATAACCGCATTGCCCTCTGCGCCATGGCAGGCGATGCAGGCGGTAATGCCGCGCGCAGGGTCACCACCTGAGTACAGCGCCGCGCCCTTGGCAGGGTCTGCTGCGGCTGATTTTTGTTCTGATGCCTGTGCAGTGACAAGCGCCGAACACAGCGCAACGGCGAGGAATTTCAAACACAACGAGAGCACTCGATTCATTCAAACACCCGGGCAATAATTGATTCGGTTGGTAGCGAAATACAGCCCGACATTGTACTACAATGCCCACCAGCGATTTTTCGCCCTCCTGTCGACAGCTGCCGCGTTTGCCGGCCCAACTCCTGATGTCAATTCTCTGGCAAGCCCGCTTCTTCACAACCGTGAATCGACTTCAGGATTTGCCAAAATACCAAGTTCCGGAATTGGCCTTCGCCGGCCGCTCGAATGCGGGCAAGTCGACCGCGATCAACCTGCTCTGTAATCAAAAAAAGCTCGCATTTGCCTCCAAAACCCCCGGCCGCACACAGCACATCAACTATTTCTCGATTGGTGGCGCCCATGTTGGCCAGCACCGGCGCGACGTTGCACGCAGCGAAGAGATTCGGGCGTTCGTAGTAGATTTACCCGGCTACGGCTACGCCGAGGTTGCTGGCACAGCCAAGCATCACTGGCAGCAGCTGTTGGGCCGCTATGTTCAGGTCAGGGATCCGCTGGTGGGTTTGGTGCTGATCATGGATGCACGCCGACCGTTCACCGAGCTTGATCTCGAGATGCTGGAGTGGTTTGCGCCAACCGGCAAGCCTATCCATTGTCTGCTGAGCAAAGCGGACAAGCTCAACCGTAACGAGCAATCGGACGCGATTCGACTCGCCAGAACCGTTCTGGCCAGCTATGTTGACGAGCACGGCAAGCCTCTGCCATTCTCTGTTCAGCTATTCTCTGCACTAAAGCGTATCGGCTTGGATGAGGCAGATTGCAAAATCTGCAGTCTGCTGCAACTCGAGACTAGCCTTGACCAAGATGAGCCACCAGCCCAAGCAGAAAAAAACCCTGGAGAGCGGGAGGTGCCTCCAGGGTCTAAACACTGACTCTATTGAGCCAGCCCCGCTCAGGGAGGATAAGCGGGAGGTGATTAACACCCATGGCTAGGAGTGCCGCTTTATCATGAAGTTCATCGATAAAAAATCGTCTCGCAGCTAAAAAACCGCTCACAACAACATTTGCCTGAGATTCATCATGAGCCACGATCCACTTGCCCGCTTCCCTGCAACGCGTATGCGCCGCATGCGCAAGGATGCATTCTCGCGCGCGATGATGCGCGAAAATGTCATCACGCCCGCCGATCTGATTTATCCCGTCTTCATTCTCGATGGCGAGAAAAAGCGTGAAGCAGTGCCATCAATGCCGGGCGTAGAACGTTTGTCGGTCGACCTGTTGATGCCGGTTGCCGAGGAATGTATGTCGCTGGGTATACCCGTGCTGGCGCTGTTCCCTGTGATCGACCCGCAGCTGAAAACACCTGACGGCATTGAAGCGACCAACCCGAAGGGTTTGGTACCGCGCGCAGTGCGTGAGCTAAAGCAACGCTTCCCGGAACTGGGCGTGTTGACCGATGTAGCGCTTGATCCCTACACCAGTCATGGTCAGGATGGTGTGCTGAATGAAGACGGCTATGTATTGAATGACGAGACCACCGCAATGCTCGTCCAGCAGGCGCTGACACAAGCCGCAGCGGGTGTCGATATCGTCGCCCCGTCCGACATGATGGATGGCCGGATAGGCGCGATTCGCAGCGCGCTGGAAGCCAAGGGGCATATCTACACTCGCATCATGGCCTATTCGGCTAAGTATGCTTCCGCTTTTTACGGCCCGTTCCGCGATGCGGTGGGCTCGGCCGCTAACCTGGGTAAAGGCAATAAGGCCACTTACCAAATGGATCCGGGGAATTCAGATGAGGCCTTGCGTGAAGTCGCGCTCGACCTCGCCGAGGGCGCTGATATGGTGATGGTAAAGCCCGGCATGCCCTATCTCGATATCGTGCGTATCGTGAAACAGGAATTCAAAGTGCCTACGTTTGCGTATCAGGTGAGCGGCGAGTACGCCATGATCAAGGCGGCGTCGCAAAACGGCTGGCTCGATCACGATAAAACCATGATGGAGGCGATGCTTTGCTTCAAACGCGCCGGCGCTGATGGTGTGCTGACCTACTTTGCCAGGGATATAGCGCGCCTGGTCAAAGGCGCCTAAATTTGCAGGAATACAACAGATTCGAACCTAATTCCGATAATCGACACACAGCCTTGAAAGGATGCAGCCAAATTTTTGATTAACTGACATGTTCTATGTGGGGAATGAAAATGAACAGAACCTTCCTAACACCCACAGTCGTTCATCCCAATCTAGGCGCCACAAGCAACGAAGGCGTGAAAGGCGCCTACGATGTTGTCATCGCGAAAGAAGAAAAATTCATCACGCCTGATGGCAACAAGGGCAGAGTCCGGGTGTTCTCCCGTGTCAGTCCGGAGCGTATCCGCGACGACAAATCTGGCAATTTGCAGTCCTACGCAATCAAAGCCAAGGCGAAGATTAGTGATGTCATTTCAAGTCTTCAAATACGCACTAGTCAAAAAAATAAACTGCTGAACTTGATGCCCGCACAGGTAAAAAGCGATATGCCGACTGCCTCCGCAGAGTTCTTTAGTGCGGATTCCTTTCACTTAGCCAATAAGGGATTTCGCATTCCCGTGCAACAGCAGGTGCGATTTGTGGATGCAGCGAATGCTGAGATCCCTCGCAACAAGCCGGCTTCAACACCTTTACCAAAAGAAGTCATCCTGCCCGAGCTTCCCCCGGAGACCTGAAGAAACGGCCGCTTGAAACAGCGCAGCTTGAACACGGTCTATTCCGCTTTTTGTAATGACTCCAGAAATTGTGCCGGCGGTTGAAAACCGATCACCCGTGCGCTACGAATCTCGGTACCGTTTGCATCGAACAGAATGATGCCGGGCGGGCCGAATAAACCGAAGCGTTTCAGTAGTGCCTTGTCGTCGTCGTTGTTGGCAGTGACATCCGCCTGTAGCAGCAGCATCTGGTCCAGCTTTGTTTTCACCTCAGGTTTGGTGAAGGTGAGTTTTTCCATCTCGATGCAAGACACGCACCAGTCGGCGTAGAAGTCGAGCATCACGCGCCGCCCACCGGGGTTAGCAAGCACAGCGTCGAGTTCCGCTACGCTGCGTACGCGTGTGAATACGGTCTTTTGATGCTGCTGCCCTCTTAGCTGAGCCAGCGGCGACCATGCATCACGCCCTCCCGTGGCTACCCCGACAAGTTGTACTCCGCCAAGAGCGATAAAAAACGTACCCAACAGTCGTCCCCGCCAGCCTAGCGACTTGTCGCGCATCAGGAACACGCCATAGCCAGCACCCAGCAAGCCCCAGCCCAGCATCAGCAGCCAAGCCGGTATCAGCGACGACACCATCCACAGGGCAAGTGCCAGCATCAGTACGCCGAAGAAATGCTTCACTGTTTGCATCCACGCGCCCGCACGCGGCAGCAGCGAGCCCGCTGATACGCCTACCAGCAGCAAAGGCACACTCATGCCAACGGCCATCGCGAACAAGGCGCTGCCACCGATCAGTACATTGCGTGTCTGACTGATGTAGACCAGCGCGCCGGCCAGCGGTGCAGCGACACAGGGCCCGACGATCAATGCGGAGATTGCGCCCATCACGAATACGCCTAGCAGCTTGCCGCCGCGCTGACGCTCGGACAGGCGCGTCAAAGCGAGCTGCAGCGACGCGGGCACTTGCAGTTGGTAGACGTCGAACATTGAGAGCGCCATGACTGCCATCAGGATCGCAAACGCAGAAAGAATCGGCGGGCTTTGCAGCGTGGCCGACAGGCCTTCGCCGATCAGGCCGGCGGCGATACCGAGTGCGGTGTACACCAATGCCATACCCAGCGAGTAGGCGACCGCCAGCAGCAAGCCTCGCTGGCGGCTGGTCTGCGCACCCTCACCGGCGATGATGAACGACAGAATGGGTACCATCGGCAGCACGCAAGGCGTGAATGAGAGACCCAGACCGAGCAGCAGGAATAGTGGCAGGATCAGCAGCAGACGGCCACTCGCAAGCGACGCTTCGATACGACCCATCTCGCCATCCGCAGCCGGCGCTGCAACATCAACCCCACTGTTCGCTGTTGACAAGGTTGCGACTGATTCCATCGGCGGATAGCACAGGCCTTTGTCAGCACAACCTTGGCTCGTTACCTTCAACTTAAAAGACCCGCTGGCTTGCACCGGAATCGCTAATGTCAGTTGTTGTCTTAGGGTCTCCAGCTCTTTATCGAAATTCGGATCGAATTTGATTTCGCCGCGAGGGATCTCGACCTTGCCTAAGCTTGCACCCTCTGCGGACACGGTAATTTTGTCGCGATACATGTAGTAGCCATCGGCGATGCGAAAGCTCACTTCGATAGTCGCCGCATCACGCATGCGTGCGCTGAATGCAAACGCTTGCTCAGGTGCCAGGAAATCTTGCGCTTGCACCGACGGCGTGACAAAGCATAAGGCCGCAACAAGGCAGAGGCCAGCTCTGACCAGATCGCATAGACCAAACCAGTTACGCATGTTTGTCGCTAGCGGTTTCAGCCACCACCCATTGCAGATAAGGGGCATAGCCTTCGGTGATTGGCCAAGCGATCAGCTCGGGGACATCGTAGGGATGGGCGCTGACGAGCGTCTGTTGCAATTGGGCGTAATGCTGACGCGTGGTTTTGATGAGCAATGTGACCTCATCAGCCTGCTCAATCTGCCCCTGCCAACGATAGATGGATTGCACACCCGGCAAAATGTTCACACACGCCGCCAACTTAGTTTCGACTAGGGCGCGTGCCAACGCATGCGCGCTTGCCTTATCTGGCGCGTTCGACATCACCATCAAAACCTGCGCATCGCTCATCACCACCTCTGCAACAGTTACTTCAATAAACGCCTGCGGGTGAGTACGGTCGCGAGATAGAAACCGACGACGATGTAAGCCAATAAAATCGCCAGGTCCCTGATGGGATCCTCAGGCACACCACCCAGCAGCAATGGTCGCACAAGACGCACCGCCGCGCCGAGCGGCAAGATGCCAGCGACCGACTGCAGCCAACTCGGTAGCTGGCTTACTGGGTAATAGACGCCGGACAGAAAAATCATTGGGGTGAGTACGAGGGTGAAGTAGTAGGTAAAGAAATCGTACGCCTTGGCAATCGCGTTCACTATCAATGCAATCGACGCGAAACACACGCCGATGATTAACAACAGTGGTGGCACCAACAGCGTGGTGGGATGCAGGCCGATTCCCAGCGCGAACAGTACCAGCAAGATGGCCAAGCCTGAGATCATGGCTTTGCTGGCAGCCCATAGCATTTCGGCCAGTACGATATCGTCGAGCTCCAACGGCGTGTTCAGCAAAGACTCCCAAGTCTTTTGTACATGCATACGTGAAAACGCCGAATACAGAGACTCGAATGAAGCAGCCATCATCACGGACATACAGATTGAGCCACTCGCGAGGTACTCTATATAGGGCACGCCCTCGATCTGCTGCAGCAAACTACCAAGGCCGTAGCCAAACGCCAGCAAGGTGATCATCGGTTCGGCGATATTGCCGATGACGCTTGCGACGGCGAGCTTGCGCCACACCAGCAAGTTACGGCGCCAGACCGGTACAAATCGCAGGCTAAGCCCAGGCAAACGATAGTTGAGTGTGCTCATCTCAATCCCTCATCTCACGACCGGTCAGCTTAAGGAAAAGGTCTTCCAAATTCGCAGGTCGGTGCAAATAACGTAAGCCAGAAGCGTGCGACAAACTTTGCAGCAATGGTTCTGCGTGCTGGGTATAACAGAAAACCGTGTCGCCACTAATTTCGACACGCTCTGCCATCGCACGGGCTTGCTCTGCCCAAGCCGCCGCCTGATCGCCGTACACCTCAAGCACTTGCGACTCGATATGCTGAGCGATCAGCTCACGTGGCTCACCCTCGGCAATCAGTCGGCCATGATTAATCACGGCGAGTCGATTGCACAGACGCTCCGCCTCGTCCATGAAGTGAGTGGTCAGTAGGATGGTTTTGCCCGCTGCAAGCAAGGCTTTCAGTCGTTCCCAGATCATGTGCCGTGCTTGCGGATCAAGCCCGGTGGTTGGCTCGTCCATGAAGATCAGATCGGGGTCATTCACCAAGGCACGCGCCAGTGTGAGTCGACGCTTCATGCCACCGGATAGCTCGCCCAAGCGCGCATGGCGCTTGTTAGCGAGGTTAGAGAATTCGAGTAACCAGTCGAGTCGCGCATGAATTTGCGCCGGCTGCATGCCGAAGTAGCGTCCATACACCAACAGGTTTTCTTCGACCGTGAAGTCGGGATCGAGGCTGTCCATCTGCGGCACGACGCCGATCTTCAGCCTTGCGCGGCGTGCGTCTCTCGGTACCGAGTGTCCGACCAAAGTAATCTGCCCGCTATCGGGCGCGGTCAGCCCGAGACACAGCCGCAAAGTAGTCGTCTTGCCAGCACCGTTCGGCCCCAACAAGCCATAGCACTCGCCGCGCTCCAGTGCGAACGACACATCGTCGATCACGATATGTCGGTCTGCGCCTTCGCCGTAGGATTTACGCAGATGTTCAACAGTCAGGATGGACATAGTTCACGCTCAAAAAACAAAGCCAGGCGCTTGGCCTGGCTGGATACTGCAGCACGACGCGTAGCGCGTTTATTCTGCTGCGACCGCTTCGCTGTTGTCAGGACGATCGACCAGTTCAACAAAAGCCATCGGCGCATTATCACCTTGGCGGAATCCCATTTTCAGGATGCGCAGGTAGCCGCCGTTTCGCGCCTTGTAGCGTGGGCCAATCTCTGCGAATAGCTTGACCACGATATCGCGATCGCGCAAACGCGAAAATGCCAAACGCTTATTGGCCAAGGTATCAACCTTTCCGAGCGTGATGATCGGCTCGACAACGCGACGCAGTTCTTTCGCCTTCGGGACGGTGGTCTTGATGGCTTCGTGTTTGAGCAAAGAGACCGTCATGTTGCGCAGCATCGCGAGGCGATGCGACGAGGTTCGGTTCAGTTTGCGTAGTCCGTGACGGTGACGCATGGTAATTTCCTTTTACAAGTTTTAATCCAGCTCTTCTATCGCCAGCTCTTTCGAGCTTAGCGCGGGCCGGTAAAGTTCAAAAATAGTGAGTACGACTTATTTGTCGAGGCCGGCTGGTGGCCAGTTCTCGAGCTTCATGCCCAAGGTCAGTCCGCGCGAGGCCAATACTTCTTTGATCTCGTTGAGCGACTTACGACCCAGATTTGGCGTCTTCAACAGTTCATTCTCGCTACGCTGGATCAGATCACCAATGTAATAAATGTTCTCGGCCTTGAGGCAGTTGGCAGAACGCACGGTGAGTTCGAGATCGTCAACCGGACGCAAGAGAATCGGATCAACGGTCGGCGCACGCGAAGGTGCCTCTGCCGCTGCTTCGGTGCCCTCTAGCGCCGCAAACACATTCAACTGATCGACCAGTACACGCGCGGACTGACGAATCGCTTCTTCTGGAGAGATCACACCGTTGGTTTCGATGTTCATCACCAGCTTGTCGAGGTCCGTACGCTGCTCGACACGGGCCGAATCAACGGTGTACGACACACGACGCACAGGGGAGTAAGAAGCATCGAGAATAATACGGCCGATAGTCTTGTTGGCATCTTCTGCCAGGCGACGTACGTTACCCGGAACGTAGCCACGGCCCTTCTCGACTTTGACTTGCATGTCGATCTTGCCACCAGCGGTGAGGTGAGCGATGACATGGTCAGGGTTGATTAGCTCGACATCGTGCGGCAGGTCGATATCGGAAGCCAGTACCGGGCCCTCGCCTTCTTTTTTCAAGGTCAGCGTGACCTCATCACGGCTTTGCAGCTTGAAGACGACACCCTTCAAGTTCAGCAGGATGTCGACCACGTCTTCCTGCACACCGTCGATCGATGAGTACTCGTGCACGACGCCGGCTATCGATACTTCGGTTGGCGCATAACCCACCATGGAAGACAGCAGCACACGGCGGAGCGCGTTACCGAGGGTGTGACCATAGCCACGCTCGAAAGGCTCCATCACGACCTTGGCGTGGCCAGGTGCAATGTGCTCGACTTCGATAATACGCGGCTTTAACAGATTAGTTTGCATGAATATCCTTTCAATACCCTCGGTTCGTTACACCGATAAGGCTGATGGCATACCGGAAGACTACCCACCGGTGAGTGGGTAGCGGGATAAATTAGCGCGAATACAATTCGACGATCAGCGACTCGTTAACCTCTTGGTTATAGTCGCTACGATCTGGCAGGGTCTTGAGGGAGCCCTCCATTTTCTTGGCATCGACCGCCACCCACATCGGGAATCCCGATTGTTCGGCTAATGACAGCGCTTCGGCGATGCGAACCTGCTTCTTGGCTTTTTCACGCACAGAGACGATGTCACCAACGCGAACCGAGTAAGAGGGAATATTCACCACATTGCCATTCACAACGATGGCCTTGTGCGATACCAGTTGTCGGGCCTCGGCACGTGTTGACGCGAAACCCAGGCGATAGACAACGTTATCCAGGCGCGCTTCGAGCAATTGAAGCAATGTCTCGCCTGTGTTGCCCTTGCGGCGGTCTGCCTCAGCAAAATAGCGACGGAACTGACGCTCCAGCACGCCATACATGCGCTTGACCTTCTGCTTTTCACGCAGCTGGTTGCCATAGTCGGAAGTACGCGCACCTGAGGTACGGCCATGCTGTCCTGGCTTGGAATCCAGTTTGCACTTGGAATCCAGGGAGCGCCGTGCGCTCTTCAGGAACAGGTCGGTGCCTTCACGACGGGAAAGTTTTGCTTTAGGTCCAATGTAACGTGCCACGGTATTTCCTCTCCGTTGATGACGCCTCAGGCACAACGCCTTGAAGCGCTAGTTCGGTCTGCCTGCTACCGAACGGTGGTCTTAGAACAAAACCCGCCGGTGCGCGGCGGGTCACGTACAACAACTGCGAAGGCGTAATTTAGATGCGGCGACGCTTCGGTGGACGGCAACCGTTATGCGGCACCGGTGTCACGTCTTGAATCTGGGTGATCTTGATGCCCAAGCTGTTCAGCGCGCGCACTGCGGACTCGCGCCCGGGGCCGGGACCCTTGATACGCACTTCCAGATTCTTCACGCCGCATTCCACAGCCACTTTGCCAGCAGCTTCCGCGGCAACCTGTGCTGCGAACGGGGTCGATTTACGCGAGCCCTTGAAGCCAGCACCGCCCGAGGTCGCCCACGACAGGGCATTGCCCTGGCGATCGGTGATCGTGATGATGGTGTTGTTGAAGGAAGCGTGAACGTGCGCAATGCCTTCAGCGACGTTCTTTTTGACCTTCTTCCGAACGCGCGAAGCGGCGTTGTTCGATGCTTTTGCCATGGTGGTGTCCTTGTGTCCGCGACGGAATTACTTCTTCAGCGCTTGCGCTGCTTTACGTGGGCCTTTACGGGTCCGCGCGTTGGTACGGGTGCGCTGACCGCGAACTGGCAAGCCCTTACGGTGGCGCATGCCGCGGTAGCAACCGAGATCCATCAGCCGCTTGATGTTCATCGACACTTCACGCCGGAGGTCACCCTCGACGATGAATTTGCCGATCTCGTCACGCAGCTTCTCGAGCTCGTTGTCATCGAGATCCTTGACCTTCTTAGTGGTAGGTACGCCCGTGTTCGCGCAAATCAATTCGGCGCGCGGACGGCCAATACCAAAAACGGCGGTCAAGCCGATCACGGTGTGCTGATGGTTGGGAATATTGACCCCTGCAATACGTGCCATGCGTTGTCCCTCGATCGCTAAGCTTAATTAACCCTGGCGCTGCTTATGGCGCGGTTCGGTACAAATGACGCGAACGACGCCTTTGCGCTTGATGATCTTGCACTTACGGCAGATCCGTTTTACTGATGCGAGCACTTTCATGTTGGCCCTCTTCTTTCTATCTCTCGATTACTGGTAAGGCGATTACTTAGTTCTGAACACAATCCGCGCTCTGCTGAGGTCATACGGCGTCAACTCAACCGTCACTTTGTCCCCGGGCAGAATCCGGATGTAATTCATCCTCATTTTTCCGGATATGTGTCCAAGTACGACATGGCCATTTTCAAGCTTCACCCTGAAGGTGGCATTCGGGAGGTTTTCGAGAATCTCCCCCTGCATTTGAATCACGTCGTCTTTGGACATATAAGCCGTCTATTCCTCTCGCTCAACGGGTCGGAATCCCACCCTTGAAATTCGCTTTACGCAGCAAAGAATCATACTGCTGCGACATCACATAATTTTGTACCTGTGCCATGAAGTCCATGGTCACCACAACGATAATCAGCAGCGAAGTCCCACCAAAGTAAAACGGTACGTTCCAGCGCGCGATCAGAAATTCTGGCAGCAAGCAGATCACCGTGATGTAAACGGCACCAGCTAGGGTCAGGCGCGTCAGGATCTTGTCGATATAACGGCTGGTCTGCTCACCCGGACGGATACCTGGTACGAATGCACCGCTTTTCTTCAGGTTATCGGCGGTTTCTTTGCTATTGAACACAAGCGCAGTGTAGAAGAAGCAAAAAAATACGATCGCCGCCGCATACAACAGTGCATGAATAGGCTCGCCTGGCGCCAATGATGCCGCCAAATCCTTCAGAAAACGAACCACACCACCACTGGCATCTCCCGATGTAAACCAACTGGTAATCGTCGCCGGAAACAAAATGATCGAAGACGCAAAAATCGGCGGGATAACCCCTGCCATGTTCAGCTTAAGTGGCAGATGACTACTTTGGCCACCATACACTTTGTTACCGACCTGGCGTTTCGCGTAGTTGACCAAAATCTTTCGCTGACCACGCTCGATAAACACAACCGCATAAGTCACCAGACCGACCAATACACAGATCAGGATTGCGGTCAGCGCATGCATTGAGCCTGTTCGCACCAATTCGAACAATCCGCCAATCGCACTCGGCAAGCCGGCTGCAATACCCGCAAAAATAATGATCGAAATACCGTTGCCCAGACCGCGTTCAGTAATCTGCTCGCCCAGCCACATCAGGAACATCGTGCCGGTGACCAAGGTCACAACCGTCGTGAAGCGAAATGCCAGACCTGGATCGATGACCAAGCCCGCTTGGGCTTCAAGCGCCACTGCTATACCCAGAGCCTGAAATGTGGCCAACACCAGCGTGCCGTAGCGGGTGTATTGGGTGATCTTGCGGCGACCAGACTCACCTTCCTTCTTGATCGCTTCGAGCTGCGGTGACACGACGGTCAGCAGCTGCATAATGATCGAGGCCGAGATGTACGGCATGATCCCGAGCGCAAATATCGTGAAACGCGACAGCGCACCGCCAGAAAACATGTTGAACATCCCAAGGATGCCCCCACGGTTCTGATTAAACAAAGTTTCCAGCTGCACAGGATCGATACCCGGTACCGGGATGTGCGCACCAATCCTGAAAACGATTAGCGCACCCAGCAAGAACCAGAGACGGTTCCATGGGAAACCGCTCGCTGAGCTCTTAACCGATTTGGATGCTGTGGCCACGTGTGTCTTTGAGTGATGCGATTTACTCTACCGAGCCGCCCGCTGCCTCAATTGCAGCTTTAGCGCCCGCGGTAACAATCACGCCTTTGACCGTCAGCTTTTTGCTGATCTCACCGGCCTTGATCACACGTACGCTGCGCGCCAGCTCGGATACCAGCCCCGCCTGCTTCAACGCCAACATGTCGATCTGATCGACCGGCAATTTCGCCAAATCACCCAAACGAACCTGCGCTTTAAATGGTTTGGAAGGCGATTTGAAACCGCGCTTCGGCAAACGCCGATGCAGCGGCATCTGGCCACCCTCGAAGCCTACTTTGTGAAAACCGCCCGCACGCGATTTCTGACCCTTGTGTCCGCGACCAGCTGTCTTGCCCAAGCCGGAACCGATACCGCGGCCAACGCGGCGCTTCGGGTGCTTCGACCCTGCTGCGGGTTGAATAGTATTAAGTTGCATCATGTTCTCCATTCGTCAGCAGTGCTTAGGACACTACTTTGACGAGATAGGCGACTTTGTTAATCATGCCGCGCACCGCTGGGGTATCTTCGAGTTCGCGCTCAGAGTTCAACCTGCGCAGACCGAGGCCACGTACTGTGTCACGGTGTGACTGCTTGGTGCCAATCAGCCCTTTGACCAGTTTCACTTTGATCGTGTTTGCCATCGCTATTACCTCAGCCCAGAATTTCTTCGACCGTTTTGCCGCGCTTTGCTGCAATTTCGGACGGGGTGCTCATCTTCGCAAGACCATCTAGCGTCGCGCGAACCATGTTGTAGGGGTTGGTCGAACCGTGGGATTTCGCAACCACGTTGGTGACGCCCATGACTTCGAAAATTGCGCGCATCGGACCACCAGCGATCACACCGGTACCTTCTTTGGCAGGAATCATCATCACGGACGAGGCGCCGTGGCGACCATGAACCATGTGATGTAGCGTGCCATTTTTCAAGCTGACCTTAATCATCTTGCGGCGGGCCTCTTCCATCGCTTTTTGCACTGCGACAGGCACTTCCTTCGATTTGCCTTTGCCCATGCCGATGCGACCATCACCATCACCCACCACAGCCAGCGCGGCGAAGCCCATGATGCGACCGCCCTTGACCACTTTAGTGACGCGATTGACCGCAATCATCTTCTCGCGCATGCCGTCGTCCGGCTTGTCGCTCTGCATTTTCTGCTGCATTTTTGCCATAGTCAGTATTCCTTAGAACTTCAGACCAGCTTCGCGCGCTGCATCAGCAACGGCTTTGATTCGGCCGTGGTAACGAAAACCAGCACGATCGAACGCGACGGTATCAATACCTGCTTTAAGCGCTTTTTCAGCGACGCGCTTTCCAACGATCGCTGCAGCTGCGGTATTGCCGCCCTTGCCAGTTTTGCCAGCCAGTTCGGCACGTACTTCAGCCTCTGCAGTCGACGCGGAAGCCAGTACCTTGGCGTCGGGTGCGTAAATCGTGGCGTAGATATGCAAATTCGTACGGTGCACCGACAGCCGATTGACTTTCAGCTCCGCAATCTTGGCACGCGTCTGCCGTGATCTGCGCAGGCGGGATGCTTTCTTGTCCATGTTCAGCCCTTACTTCTTCTTGGTTTCTTTGATCACCACAACCTCGTCCGCATAGCGAACGCCTTTGCCTTTGTAAGGCTCGGGGCTGCGGTAGGCGCGCACTTCGGCAGCGACCTGACCCACCTTTTGACGGTCGATCCCTTTAATTAGGATTTCAGTCTGCGTTGGCGTCTCGCATTTCACGCCAGCGGGCATCTGGTGAACGATCGGGTGCGAAAAACCTAGCGAGAGGTTCAGCTTGTCGCCTTGTGCTTGCGCGCGATAACCCACGCCAACTAGTGACAACTTTTTTTCGAAACCCTGAGATACGCCCACCACCATGTTGTTAACCAACGCACGCACAGTGCCAGACATCGCAACCGACTCCCGCGAATCATCCGAGGGCGTAAACGTGAGCGTATTGTTCTCGTTCTTGATCACTACCTGGCCCGTCAACGGCAGCGACAGGGAACCTTGTGGACCTTTGACCGAAATCTTTTCCGCGCTAATAGTCGCTTCAACGCCAGCGGCAAGCGAGATCGGCATCTTGGCTACTCGAGACATCGTGCTTCTCCCCTATCAAGCCACGTAGCAAAGGATCTCGCCACCAGTACCGGTAGCGCGCGCCTTGCGGTCAGTCATGACACCTTTAGGCGTCGAGACGATCGTCACACCCAAACCATTCATGACAGTCGGGATCTCGGTTTTGCCTTTGTAAACGCGCAGACCAGGGCGTGAGACACGCTCGATACGCTCGATTACAGGGCGGCCTGCGTAGTACTTCAGCTCGATCGAAAGCGTGGCCTTGCCGGCGTCTTCAGCGACAGCATAATTTTCGATATAGCCTTCGTCTTTCAAGACGCGGGCAATCGCCACTTTCAGCTTCGACGATGGCATCGCGACAGTCGTCTTGTTGACGGTCTGCGCATTGCGGATACGGGTCAGCATATCGGCGATAGGATCGCTCATACTCATTGCTTGTTCTCCTATTACCAGCTAGCTTTGGTCATGCCCGGGATTTCGCCGCGCATGGCGATTTCACGGAGCTTGGTACGTCCAAGACCGAATTTGCGGAAAGTACCGCGTGGACGTCCAGTCAGAGCGCAACGATTGCGCTGACGACTAGGCGCCGAGTTACGCGGCAAAGACTGCAACTTCAGACGAGCTTCATAACGCTCCTCGTCCGATTTCGATGCGTCTTCGATGATGGCTTTCAGTTCGGCGCGCTTGGCAGCGTATTTCTTCACCAGCGCGGCACGCTTCTGTTCACGGTTAATCAGTGCCAGTTTTGCCATGGCAACCTCAGTTTCTGAACGGGAATTTAAATGCGGCGAGAAGCGCTTTCGCCTCTTCGTCGGTCTTGGCGGTGGTGGTGATACTGATATTCATGCCACGCAACGCATCAATCTTGTCGTACTCAATCTCGGGGAAAATAATCTGCTCTTTTACCCCAATGTTGTAGTTACCGCGGCCGTCGAAAGCCTTGCCCGACACACCACGGAAATCGCGTACTCGCGGGAACGCGATGGTGACCAAACGGTCCAGGAATTCATACATACGGGCACCGCGCAGCGTGACCATACAACCGATTGGGTAGCCTTCACGAATCTTGAAGCCTGCAATCGCCTTGCGCGCCTTGGTAATCACTGGCTTCTGGCCCGCGATTTTGGTCATGTCGCCAACCGCATGCTCAATAATCTTTTTATCCGCTACCGCTTCACCAAGACCCATGTTCAGGGTGATTTTGGTCAGACGCGGCACTTGCATGCGCGACGTGTAACCAAACTTTGAAGTCAGTGCTGCGACAATTTCTTTTTCGTAGGTTTGCTGTAGACGCGCCATGATTACACCTTCACCGCTTCGCCAGTCGATTTGTAAACGCGAACACGCTTACCATCCACCAGCTTCACGCCAACTCGGTCTGCCTTACCGGTCGCTGCATTAAACAGCGCAACGTTCGACACATGAATCGGCATCAATTTGTCAACGATGCCGCCTGTGGTGCCGGTCATCGGATTTGGCTTGACCGCTTTCTTGGCAACATTGACGCCATCTACCACGATGTGTTGCGCGTCAACGCGCAGCTGAACAACACCGCGCTTGCCTTTGTCTTTGCCGGTCAGGACGATCACCTCGTCACCTTTGCGAATTTTTTCCATGGCGACCCCTTACAGAACTTCCGGTGCAAGCGACACGATCTTCATGAAACGTTCGCTGCGCAGTTCGCGCGTGACCGGACCAAAAATGCGGGTGCCAATCGGCTCAAGCTTTGCGTTGAGCAGCACCGCGGCATTGCCGTCGAAACGAATCAACGACCCATCCTGGCGACGAACGCCCTTGGCGGTCCGGACCACGACAGCGTTGTAGATTTCGCCTTTTTTCACACGTCCGCGCGGCGCAGCGCGCTTGACGGTGACCTTGATCAAGTCGCCAATGCCCGCATAGCGGCGTTTGGACCCACCCATCACCTTGATACACAAGACTTCCTGCGCACCAGTGTTGTCGGCTACTTCTAGCCGGCTCTCAGTTTGAATCATGATTTTTCTTTCCCAACTTAACCCGCTGCAGACGCACAATGCATCCAACTACGGTCAGTCTTGGTCCCGCCGAGCCCCTCCGCTGACGCTGAGTGACCGATTGGGTTGACAAAACGCTACTGCTAAAACTGTCGAACTGCCGGACATCGAGGCCCGCAGCACTTATTTCCAGCTCATCGCGGGAAGCCCGCCATTATGCACTAAGGCATATGACGAGCGCAAGACTTAAACGATCTGGGCTGTCTGCACCACGCGAGTGACCGTCCACGCCTTGGTCTTGGAGATCGGGCGTCCTTCCTGGATCTCAACGGTGTCACCCGCCTTGGCCACGTTACCCTCGTCGTGCGCGTGATACTTGTTCGAGCGCACGATGATCTTGCCGTACAGGGGATGGCGAACACGACGTTCGATCATGACCGTTACAGTCTTGTCCATCTTGTCCGATACCACGGTGCCGACCAAGGTCCGCTTCAGCGATTTCTTTTCTGCAGTCGCATTCATTTAGGCGTCCTTATGATTGAGCACGGTTTTGACGCGTGCAATATCGCGGCGCACTTTCTTCAGCTGCGCTGTGTTGCTCAGCTGCTGGGTCGCGATCTGCATACGCAAACCGAATTGAGCTTTCAGCAATTCGTTCAGCTCTTTCTTGAGCGCGGTCTCGTCCTTGCCGCGGAGTTCAGATGCTTTCATGTCTTGCTCCCTTATTGGCCAACTTGGCGCACGACAAACGTTGTCTGCAGCGGGAGCTTGGCAGCCGCCAGACGGAACGCCTCACGCGCCAATTCCTCGCCGACTCCGTCCATTTCGTACAGCACTTTGCCTGGGCGAATTTCAGCGACGTAGTATTCCGGGCTACCCTTACCATTACCCATACGTACTTCAGCTGGCTTTTGCGAGATCGGTTTGTCAGGGAAGATTCGGATCCAGATACGGCCGCCACGTTTGATGTGACGCGTCATCGCACGGCGAGCCGACTCGATTTGGCGCGCAGTCAAGCGACCACGCCCAACTGCTTTGAGTCCATATTCGCCGAATGAGACCGATGTGCCGCTCTCGTGCGAGATACCGCGATTGCGACCCTTTTGTTCTTTACGATATTTTCTGCGTGCTGGTTGCAGCATGTTTATTCTCCTGCCTTTTCAGCCGGTGCGGCCGCTGGCTCGGCCTTCTTGGCACGTACTCGCTTGGCGACTGGCACTGCCGGAGCAGCATCGCCTGCCGGCTTACGCGCGGTGCGAGCCGCGGGCTTGCCGTCGTCACGACGTGGGGCGCGACGCTTGCGCTCGTCATCTGCCGGTGCCTCGACCGTTGGGGTCTCACCACTTGCCAGACGATCGCCTTTGTAGACCCAGACCTTGATACCAATGATGCCGTAAGTAGTTTCTGCTTCGCCGAAACCGTAGTCGATATCAGCGCGCAGCGTGTGCAGGGGCACACGACCCTCGCGATACCACTCGGTACGCGCGATCTCGATACCATTCAAACGCCCGGAGGACATGATCTTGATGCCCTGGGCACCGAGACGCATAGCGTTTTGCATTGCGCGCTTCATGGCGCGGCGGAACATGATTCGCTTCTCAAGCTGTTGCGCGATCGAGTCAGCGATCAATTGTGCGTCGGTTTCAGGCTTGCGAATCTCTTCGATGTTGACATGCACTGGCACGCCCATCATCTTGGCCAAGGAGGACTTCAATACTTCGATATCCTCACCTTTCTTGCCGATCACAACGCCAGGGCGCGAGCTAAAAATCGTGATACGCGCATTCTTTGCTGGACGCTCGATTAATACGCGGCCAACCGATGCGTTCTTCAGCTTCTTGCGCAGGTAAGCACGAACCTTCAAATCTTCGCCCAGCATGTGAGCGAAGTTGCTGTTGCCCGCGTACCAACGCGATCCCCAATTACGCGTGACGGCTAGACGAAAGCCAGTCGGATGAATTTTCTGTCCCATCGTGACTCCCTCAGTTACCGACCGTCACGTAGATGTGACATGTTTGCTTGGAGATGCGATCACCACGACCCTTTGCACGGGCCGTGAAACGCTTCAATACGGCGCCTTTTTCGACGAAGATGGTTTTCACCTTCAGTTCGTCAATGTCAGCGCCGTCGTTATGTTCGGCGTTGGCGATCGCGGATTCGAGCACTTTCTTGATGAGGAAAGCACCTTTTTTCGGGCTGAAAGTAAGAATATTCAGCGCCTGGTCGATCTTTTTCCCGCGGATCAGGTCAGCAACTAGTCGGCCCTTTTGGGCCGACAAGCGCGCGCTGCGGAGGCTGGCTTTGGTTTCCATATCAGGACCTTATTTTTTCGCTTTCTTGTCGGCGGCGTGACCTTTGAACGTGCGGGTCAACGCAAACTCGCCGAGCTTGTGTCCGACCATGTTCTCGGAAACGTAAACCGGCACATGCTGTTTGCCGTTGTGCACCGCGATCGTCAGGCCGATGAAATCCGGCATGATGGTCGAGCGGCGCGACCATGTCTTAATGGGCTTCTTGTCGCGACTCGCCTGCGCGGTCTCAACTTTTTTCAGCAAATGGGCGTCGCAGAACGGCCCTTTTTTAAGTGAACGTGCCATCTAATACCCCTTATTTCTTACCGCGACGCGAGACAATCATCGACGTCGTCCGCTTGTTGCGACGCGTCTTCTTGCCTTTGGTCTGCTGACCCCATGGCGATACCGGATGGCGACCGGCAGCAGTTCTGCCCTCACCACCACCATGTGGGTGATCAATCGGGTTCATTGCAACACCGCGAACCGTCGGGCGGATACCACGCCAACGCGTTGCACCCGCTTTACCGATTTTGCGCAAGTTGTGTTCGCCATTACCCACTTCACCGATCGTGGCACGGCATTCAACATGGATGCGGCGAACTTCGCCCGAGCGCAAGCGCACCTGCGCATAGATGCCTTCACGCGCCATCAGCACAACTGCGGCTCCAGCGGTACGCGCAATCTGCGCGCCTTTACCCGGCATCATTTCGACGCAGTGCATGGTAGTACCGACCGGTATGTTGCGAATCGGCAGGCAGTTACCCGCCTTGATGGGCGCTTCTGAGCCGCTCATCAGTTGGTCGCCCACTGCAACGCCTTTCGGGGCGATGATGTAGCGACGCTCACCGTCTGCATAGCAAAGCAAGGCAATGTTGGCGCTGCGGTTTGGGTCGTACTCAAGACGTTCGACCTTTGCCGAAATGCCGTCCTTGTTACGACGAAAATCGACCACGCGATAATGCTGCTTATGACCACCGCCGAGGTGGCGAGTCGTGATGTGACCGTTGTTATTACGGCCAGCTGATTTCGACTTTTTCTCAATCAGACCTGCAAATGGACGCCCTTTGTGAAGGTCTGGATTTACCACCTTCACCATGCCACGGCGGCCAGGCGAGGTCGGCTTTAGCTTAACAAGTGCCATTACTTCGCCTCCTCGGTGAAGTTGATTTCCTGACCCGGCTTGAGCGAAACGAATGCACGGCGGGTATGGTTACGGCGACCGACGAAACGCCCAGTACGCTTAACCTTGCCGGCGCGATTGGCGACCTGAACCGACTCAACCTCGACCTTGAACAGCATTTCTACGGCGGCCTTGATCTCAGGCTTGGTAGCGTCCGGCGTGACGAGGAAAACTACCTGCTCGTTCTTCTCGGCAACGAAGGTCGCTTTCTCGGAGATAACGGGCGCCAGCAATACTTTCATCAGGCGCTCTTCACTGTGTTTGATGACTACGCTCATGCCAGCATCTCCTCAATCTTTGCCAATGCGGGCTTGGTGATCAACACTTTTTTGTAGAACACCAGCGAAAGCGGATCGGCATGGCGCGGCTCGCACACCAGCACATTCGGCAGGTTACGCGAAGCCAGCATCAAGTTCTCATCCAGATGGTCAGTAATGACCAGCACGGAATCCAAGCCCATGCCCTTCAGTTTTTGCGCGAGCAGCTTAGTTTTCGGTGCCTCGAGGGACAACTCTTCAATCACCGACAGCCTGTCATCGCGAGCGAGCTGCGACAAGATCGAGCACAGGCCTGCGCGATACATCTTCTTGTTGACCTTATGCGAGAAATTCTCGTCCGGCGAATTTGGGAAAGTACGACCACCTCCGCGCCAGATTGGCGACGAAGACATACCAGCACGCGCACGGCCGGTACCTTTTTGACGCCAAGGCTTCTTGGTGGTGTGTGAAACTTCTTCACGGTCTTTTTGCTTGCGGTTGCCGCTGCGAGCATTGGCTTGGTAAGCAACAACGATCTGATG
>JAIXQK010000060.1 GCA_027485795.1 Oxalobacteraceae bacterium | reverse complement strand
GTGACCGCCAACGACTTTGATTCGATTTTCGCGATGAACCGTATCGTGCAAGCGATTGGCGCTAAGTCGAAGAATTACAAAGTGCGACTCGGTGGTGTGATTGCAAATCGCTCCGATGCGACAGATCAGATCGACAAATTTAACGCGCAAATTGGTCTAAAGACCATGGCGCAAATTCCATCGCTTGATGTGATTCGTCAGAGCCGCTTGAAAAAAGCTACGCTGTTCGAGATGGAAGAAACGCCGGAAGTCAAAATGGTGCAAGCAGAGTACCTGCAACTCGCCGCGCGTTTGTGGGCCGGGGCAGAACCGCTCGAGTGTTCACCGATGAAAGATCGCGATATTTTTGATTTGCTGGGCTTTGATTGAAGAGGCAGTGATGGAACAGGCCAGCTACCAACAGACCCGCGCAAAACTCGAAGCCTACTTCGACCGCACCGCAGCCGACCAGTGGGCCAAGCTCACTTCGGATGCACCGGTATCGGGCATACGCGCGACCGTTCGTGCGGGTCGCGACCGCATGCGCGAGACCTTGCTTTCTTGGTTGCCACAAGACTTGCATGGCCGCCGTATATTGGATGCAGGGTGTGGCACGGGCGCAATGGCCTGTGAGTTGGCAAGGCGGGGCGCAGAGGTAGTGGCGATTGATTTGTCGCCGACGCTGGTTGATCTGGCACGCGAACGCTCCAGCGCTGATCCGCATTCGCATCGTATTCAGTTTGTTTCTGGTGACATGCTGGCGGATTCATTGGGCCAGTTTGATCATGTGGTGGCGATGGACTCGGTGATTCATTACGAGCGCTTCGATATGGTGGCGGGGCTAGCGCGTCTGGCGCAGCGGACCGACGGATCCATTTTATTTACTTTTGCGCCAAGCAACGCATTGCTCGCGGCAATGATTCGAATCGGCCGTATTTTTCCGCGCTCTGACCGCGCACCGTTCATCGCGCCGGTGTCGGAGAGTGCGCTGCGATCAGCGATTGGTGATCATGCCCATCTCGAGCAGTGGCAGGTTGGGCGTACCGAAAAAATTTCTAGCGGTTTTTATACCTCACAAGCGATGGAGCTACATCCATGACTGACCTGATCGAGTCCATATTGATGCTGTTCTGGGCCGGCTATATGTTGCTGCATGTGTATCTTCTGCGCACACCGGTCAACGAAAAAATTGATGAAACTGATCCTTTGCAAGGAGAGCCATTGTGCACAACACCAGCCACGAAATAAATTCGGTTGAAGATGCTGCCCGCAAGGCAGTGACCGATACGATTTTTTCGCCGCGGTTTTACACGACCGATTTCGCGGCGATGGATGCGATCAATATCGAGCCTGTGCGCGCCGAGTGGGATGCGATGATGGCCGAGTATGAAGGCGATAACAACCACGACCATTTCCAGCGCGACGCTGCTTTTGCAGACGAGGCACGCGATCTGTTCGCCAAGTTACCGAAGGAATTACAGCAGGAGTTTCTGGATTTTCTAGTCAGCTCGCTGACGTCCGAGTTCTCCGGGTGCGTTTTGTACAACGAGATCAAGCGGAATGTCACCAACCCGGATATCAAGCAGCTGATGGAATACATGGCGCGTGATGAGTCACGCCACGCCAACTTTCTGAATTCCTCGCTAAAAGATTATGGTCTTGGGATTGATCTCGGCAATTTGAAGCGTAGCAAGCAGTACACCTACTTCAAGCCGAAATACATTTTTTACGCGACTTACCTGTCCGAGAAAATCGGCTACGCGCGTTATATCCGCATTTTCCGGCAATTCGAGCGTTATCCAGAGCGTCGATTCCATCCGATCTTCCGCTGGTTCCAGCGCTGGTGCAATGACGAGTTCCGGCATGGTGAGTCGTTCGCGCTGATCATGCGCGCTAATCCAGAGCTACTGCGTGGTCACAATGTTTTGTGGATACGTTTTTTCCTGCTCGCGGTATACGCCACTATGTACGTGCGTGACCATACGCGTCCGGAGTTGAAACAGCAGATGGGCTTGGATGCGACCGAATACGACTTTGAAGTATTTCGTATCACTAATGAGATTACCAAGCAGGTATTCCCGATCACGCTCGATCTCGATCACCCCGCATTCCATGCAAACCTTGATCGCCTGTTCTATTGCTCGCAACGGGTCGATGAGGGTAAAGCAGCAGGTGGCTTGTTTGGCCTGGTCAAGCGCGCTTGGTGGAGTGTGGCGGGCGTTGCCATATTTGCGCGTATGTTCTTTATTCCGGTGATCTCGAATGAACTACCGTCCGAGACCCTTATGCAACCGAGTTGGTAGGCGAGGGTAAGACCACATCATGTCCCAGTACCTGCTTCCCGTTTTATTCACATTATTCGTCTGGTGGTTTTCCACTGGGTCGATTCTGTGGCTAGGGCGGTTGTCGCGCCGACATTTTGCGCCGGTGATGCTGGGCGCAACGATGGTACTGGGCTTTGCGATCGTTGGTCTTCATATCTCCGCTGCGCACACTTCGGTGGGCTCTGCTTACTGTGCCTTTACTTGCGCAGTCTTGGTTTGGGGCTGGCAGGAAATTGCGTTCTTGCTGGGGTACGTAACCGGTGCGCGTCGTAGTGAATGTCCTTCAGATAGTCGTGGCTGGCAGCGCGCTCGGCATGCGACCGAAGCAATCCTTCACCATGAGTTGGCATTGGTGGTGCTCGCGCTACTGGTGCTGGCAGCAAGTTGGGATCAGCCGAATCAGACGGGCTGGTGGACCTACTTAGTGCTTTGGACCATGCGCCTGTCGGCGAAGCTGAATCTTTTCTTGGGCGTGCGCAATTTGTCAGAAAACTTTTTGCCAGCCCACCTCGCGTACTTGCAAAGCTATTTTTCGCGCCGTGCCTTTAACTGGTTGATGCCGGTATCACTCATCGCTTCGATTGCGGTTGCCGCACCTTTATGGATGGAAGTTGCAGTGCAGCCAACGGACGGGTTTGCTGCAACGAGCTTATGTCTGGTTGCGGTACTGCTGAGCCTCGCAGTACTCGAGCATTTATTCATGGTGATGCCGATACCGACGGGCTGGTTGTGGAAGTGGGGAATGCGGGTCCGGGCTTGAGTGCAATACAACAGCAAATCCGATATTGCCCACCATCACAGCGGTGCTTAGTCGATTTCACATAGGTGTTACTAGCTTCACACTCGGAAAGTAATTCTTGTAACGACGAGTATCCCGAGTTAACAGCGGTAAGTCGCTAACAGCGGCATGCGCCCCGATAAAAAAATCCCCAAATACATTGTTTTTCGCGCCGCCACTTCTACGGTAGTGCACAAATGCTTTGCCAGCCAAAAACAAGGCTGGTTTAGGCATCTCCAGCACAGGAAGCTTCATGCCATCAAGCACCTCGTCGAGTTCCTCAGCAGAAGAAAATGTCAGCGACAGCTCGGAATAAATGATTGGATTGATGACAAGCCTGTGGACTTTGGACTGCGCCTGTAGTTGCGCAACTGACCAGTCTGCCCAGTCCGGATCGTTTTCCAAGACATCGACAAGAATATTCGTGTCGACCAGCATCAGGTCTCATTTCCAGTGTTATCGCGCAGTAGCGCCATCAGCTCTTGGGTTCGCCACTTGATGTCCGCCTTTCCGCGAGCTGCTTCGAACCTGTCGGGCTGGGTTCGGGCAGACGCTTCGGCGTTCTGGATCACTACCTGGCCTTCGCGATTGACGGCAAAGTCCACCGGCGTGCCAGGCCTCAGGCCCAAGGCATCGCGGATCTGCTTGGGAATCGTGACTTGTCCCTTTACGGTGAGCGTGGTCGACATAATGTCTCCAAGGTTTTACCAATGACTCGATGGTAATACCGGCCCAAATCTCAAGCAAGCATTCTTTTTTGACAATCCATTCCAATGGGTAGGGGTAGCCACCACTATCCACCTACCGCCTGCCGAAAAATGTCTATCTAAGTTGACATGGAAGGTGTAAATTACAATTTAATGGCCTCGCTGCGCCTGCCAAGCGGTGGCGCGGCTGCCAAATTGCTCGAGGAAGGCGTCCATGCAGGCAGAATTTTCCGGCACGCTGCTGATCGATTTCGTGATCGCTGCGACGCTGGTGGAGTGGGCAGTACTGACGTTGATTTGGCGCCGTAAGCAGCAGGGGTTGCCACCGTCAGCGTTGACTTGGATGTTGTTGCCGGGACTGTGCCTAATGTTGTCGGTACGCTGCGCGATGCTTGGCCTGCCTTGGTACACCGTGATGTTGTTGTTGCTGGCAGCCGGTCTGACACACGTGATTGATCTTCGCCGGCGTTGGATTCGATGAGATAACAATAAAGAGTATTAAGGAGTGATCACCATGGCAGTCTTTCCATTTTCTGCAATCGTCGGGCAAGACGAAATGAAAGCGGCGATGCTGACCGCAGCCGTCGACCCCGGCATCGGAGGTGTGTTGGTCCTTGGCGACCGCGGCACCGGTAAATCAACTGCAGTGCGCGCTTTGGCGGCACTTCTCCCCAAAATGCGCGCGGTCGAACAGTGTGTCTACGGTTGCGATCCTGCGGCGGGTACGCCTTCCTGTGAAAGCTGCGCGCCGAAGAAAGCCGCTGGCGTACCAAAGTCATTACTGAAGCCGGTACCGGTGGTCGATTTGCCACTCGGTGCGACTGAAGACCGCGTGGTTGGAGCGCTTGATTTGGAGCGTGCCTTGTCGCAGGGCGTCAAAGCGTTCGAACCTGGCTTGTTGGCGCGCGCGAATCGCGGCTTTTTGTACATTGATGAAGTCAACCTGCTGGAAGATCATCTGGTTGATTTACTGATTGATGTGGCGGCTTCCGGTGAAAACCTAGTAGAGCGCGAAGGACTATCGATTCGTCACCCGGCGCGTTTCGTGTTGGTGGGTAGTGGTAATCCGGAAGAGGGTGAGTTAAGACCGCAATTACTCGATCGCTTTGGTCTGGCCGTTGATGTGACGACGCCCACCGATTTGAAGCTGCGTATCGAGATCGTCAAGCGGCGCGATGCCTTTGAACGCTCACCACAATCCTTCGTCGATGCATGGCAGAAGGAAGATGAAAAAATTCGCCGTCGCATCATCGCCGCGCGTAAACGCTTGCCGCAGGTTGAAGTGCCGGATGAAGCATTGACCCGCGCAGCTCAGCTATGTATGAACCTCGGTACTGATGGACTGCGTGGTGAATTAGCGCTGGTGCGTGCAGCGCGTGCACTGGCAGCGATTGAAGGTGATCTTGAAGTCGGTGACGCGCACCTGCGTCGCATGGCGGCACCTGCCTTGCGTCATCGATTACGCCGTAATCCGCTCGATGAATCGGGCAGCGGCACGCGCGTACATCGTGCGGTTGATGAAGTGTTCACGCAGACTGCCTGATGTTGGCACCCCTAGATCGCGAGCCTGACCCCTCGGGTAGGGCGTGGGAACTCGCGGTGCGGGTCGCGGTTCTATTCGCGATCGATCCTGCTGGTTTGGGCGGTGTGCGCGTGCGCGCGCATGCCGGTCCGGTGCGCGATGCCTGGCTCGCTATGTTGAAAGCCTTCATGGGTGAGCGCGCTTGGATTCGTGTGCCTCAATCGGTAACGGACGAGCGTTTACTGGGCGGGCTTGATCTGCCCGCGACCTTATCGGCGGGTCGTCCGATATCGCAATCCGGTTTGCTAGCCACTGTCGATGGTGGTGTACTCGTGCTGAGTATGGCCGAGCGCATTTCACGCGCGACGGCAGCGCGCATCACGCAAGCGATGGATAACGCGCAGGTGGTAGTCGAGCGCGACGGTATTCGCCAGCAAAGCAGCACACAGTTTGGTGTGGTGGCGCTGGATGAAGCGACCCCCGAAGATGATGGTTTGCCAGAGGCCTTGTGTGATCGCATGGCCTTCGATATTGATCTGCGCGCGATCTCACCGCGCTTCATCGATACCGCCATGGCCTCGGCAGAAGAAATTTCTGCTGCCCGTGAGCGCCTAGAAAAAATCGAGATGCCGGAAGCCATGATTGATGCCTTATGCTCAGTCGCAATGGCCTTGGGTGTCAGTTCTTTGCGCGCGTGTTCGCTAGCGCTGAGTGCAGCGCGCGCCAGTGCAGCGTTCGATGATAACGACTGCTGCAACGATGATGATGCGCAGATTGCCGCCTCGTTAGTGCTGGCACCACGCGCAACGCAGTTGCCGCATGAGGATGACAATACTGAGGGCGATGACGCACAACCCGAACCGCAGCAGTCTCCCGCAGAAAATGATTCACCGAGCCCGCTGTCGCAGCAACAGGCCATGGAAGATCGTGTGCTGGATGCTGCGCAAGCAGCGATACCTGCTAACTTATTGGCAGCGCTCATTTCAGGTATCAAGCCTGTACGCATGAGTGGTAAGTCGGGCGCATACAGCGACGCAGGTGCACATGGACGACCGATTGGTTCGCGCCGAGCCAACAATTTACGCGGGCGACGACTGCACTTGGTAGACACCCTTCGTGCTGCGGCACCTTGGCAGCGATTGCGGCGCGCATTAAGTGGTGAGGCAGTCGCGAAGGCGAGGGTGCTGGTACGCGCGGAAGATTTTCATGTCACGCGAATTCGTCAGCGCAGCGCCAGCGTGACTGTGTTCGTAGTCGATGCCTCAGGTTCGTCTGCCATGCATCGATTGTCCGAGGTAAAAGGCGCAATAGAGATGCTGCTCGCCGAATGCTATGTGCGACGTGATCAAGTTGCACTGGTTGCGTTTCGTGGGCGTTCTGCCGAGTTGCTGTTACCACCAACGCGCTCGCTCACTGCCGCAAGACGAAGGCTCTCTGGATTGCCGGGTGGTGGTGGTACGCCGTTGGCCAGCGCTTTGGAAGTCACCGCATCACTAGTCGATTCACTCGCACGGCGTGGCCAGTCCCCCTTGGTGGTGTTGCTGACCGATGGTCGTGCCAATGTGGCGCTCGACGGTAGCGGTGGTCGTGAACGGGCGCAACAAGAAGCCATGCAAACAGCGCAGCAACTGGCACAGGTACAAGTGCCGGTGCTATTGATTGATACCTCACCCAAGCCGCAGCAAGAAGCGGCGACCCTGGCGCGCGCGATGCGTGCACGTTACCTGCCCTTGCCGCACGCTGGCTCGGCGCAGCTGGCGCAGACTGTGCGGCTTGCAACAGGCACAGAGCCGCGCGCCTTTGGGTGATCGTTTGGACTGGCAGGTCGATGGGCTCGACTGGCCCAATCGCGCAAACAGTCGGTTCATCAGCGCCGCAGGGCTGTTGTGGCACGTGCAGGATTTTCCTGCTACCCGTTACGATGCACCGGTAGCCCTGCTGCTACACGGCACAGCCTCGGCCACACACTCATGGCGTGATGTCGCGCCGCTTCTCTCCCAGCATTGCAGAGTCATCGCGATAGACCTTCCCGGTCATGCATTCAGCGAGATGCCCATGCCTGCCTCGGGACAATCACTCACCGGCATGGCGCAGCGCGTTGCTAATCTGATGCAGCAAATGCAGTTGTCGCCCACGGTCGTAGTAGGTCATTCTGCGGGTGCAGCTGTTGCGGCGCGTATGGTGCTCGATGGCAGTGTACGACCCGCGGCACTGGTCAGTTTGAACGGTGCGTTCATTGGGTTCGGTGGCATGGCGGGGGCGATTTTTTCGCCGCTGGCGCGCTTGATGGCCACTGGTTCATTGACCGCGAAGTTTTTTGCCTGGCAAGCGAAGGATCCGATCGTGATTCAACGACTGATGCGCAGCACTGGCTCGGTGATCGACGCGACTGGCATGCGCCTGTACCAGCGCTTGATGCAGAGCCCCGATCATGTGCGCTCTGCATTGGCGATGATGGCGCACTGGGATCTCGATAAGCTCGAGCCCGAGCTACCCAAGCTGTCGCTACCGGTATGGCTAGTCGCGG